>JAKAGL010000039.1 GCA_021815535.1 bacterium | reverse complement strand
AAAGGCGGAAACAACCTTATTCAAACAGCGCACGGCGGCCGAGGAAGAAGACCTCACCATTCAGGACTGGTACGGTACGATATCGCCCGTAGCGTCGTCCGGATATCGCACAAAGAAGAAGGCAAGGAAGAAACGCTTGCCACGATGCACACGGGGAATTTCTTCGGCGAGGGGAGCCCCCATTATGCACTGGTGTTCTTACCCCGCGCTTTCTTTCAGCTTGTTCATCATTTCATCACGCAGTGCGGTCAACTGGCCGTATGGTTCGAAGCGCGGCCCCTCCATCAGTTTAGGATTGATGTAGAGCGCTTCCATCAAAGTCAGCGATGCCTGTGCCCGGTCGTCCAACGATAAATGAGTGAGCGCCAGATCGCACAGTATCCACTCACGTTCGGCGGGATGGAAGGCCAACACTGCGCGATACACATCGGCCGCCTCGTCCATCCGCCCTGACTTATTCAGCGCGGCGGCATGAAGGAGACCTGCGTTCTTCATGTTTTCCATCACGATTTCGCGATCCGGTATCTCAAGGCGGAGCAGTTCGCAGTAAATCTCAAATGCCTTGCCGTACTGCCCGTTCTTTCTCAGTTCCACAGCGAAATTGTTGAATGCCGGCCCTGCGTGCTCCACATCTTCGGCAATCACCTCGCGGAATATCTTCTCGGCCTCGCGGTAATGCCCGTAACGGGCCATCAGTATGGCCTCCTCAATGCGGGTCTCGGCGCTCACGTCGGAGGCCATTTCCCTACGCTCGCGTATTTTTTCCAGCGCCATACGGGCAAAGGCGGCCAAATCCTCCTCTTCGGCGGCAAGCCCCAGACCGCGTATGTCCGCCGCCGCCAGCGCCGCCAATATTGGGGCGTACGGGATCGGTGGCAGATATTCGGGGGTTTGCATATTGCCGTCTTCCATTTTGATTACCTGCTCGGCGGCCTGCCGCAGATGCATCATGCCGTCCGCAAACCACTGCTTTGCTTTGGCCGTATCCCCGGGCTTCGCCGTGGCGGCCACCAACACAAGACAACACTCTCCGATTTTGGCATGCGGAGTGGGGGCGGTTTTCGCCAACCGGGCCGCCTCGCGGTAATCGGCCAGAGCCTGCATGTACTTGCGCGCTTTATAGTAAGCGTCTCCCCGGTCCATCAACGCGTCGTAATTCGGCCCCAATTCAATCGCTTGGCTGAAGAGGCCGATGGCTTCCTCGTATTTTCCGTTCGCCAGCGCCGCTTCCCCCATTTCGACCAGCTTTTTATAATTTCTCACCTTCAGCGGTTCTTCTTCGTAATCGTCTGCCAGGTCGAGGCCGGAAACTTTGCCGGTGCTGTTCTGCGCTTGCAGCATCCCGTTGAACTTTTCCAGTTCTTCCATGATCTCCTGCAGCGTGTGATCGGGCGAGGCCCCTGGCGTTAGAAAAAGAACATACCGGATGCCGAATGCGCCGAGGTGTTTGTATAACTCCATCTGTTTTGTGCTGCTGACCGCACCGAAGAAAACCGGTATCAGCCCTTCAAACCGGCATGTGGGAGCGGCCAGTTTTATTTCTCTCAGCAGGTTGACCACATTGAATTCGGTGAACTTGGGACGGAAGTGGAGGATGAGCAAGTTGCCGGGATCCAGCCACTTGATGATGTTGTGAATGAGTACCTTGATCTTCTGTTCCGGCTGCGGGTGCGGGAGAAACCCGGTTTTGGCGAGTACATCGGTGAGGTCGGTGGTGATGCCCGCCGTCTCGAACTTGATGTAAATGTGTTTGTAGGTCTCGCGCAGATATTCCAGCTTCTGCGAGTAGAGCATCGGCAGCCGCTGCTTGACCGGCAGGTTTTTAAGAAGATCGGATGAGGGGACTTTTAGCCGCCCCGATGCCGTCTTCGGATCCTTTGGTTGCTCCGCCATGATTTCCCTTAGCAGATGCGGGGGAGCTGGTCGCCGACGAGCGGTTCGATGATGCGGTTGCCGGTAAAGCCGGTCTTCATTTCCACCCGTCCCGGCGCAACCGCGCCCACCGTGCCTATGATGACAGCCTGTGTACCGTGCGGGTGGGCGCGCATGGCGGCCAGCACTTTGCCGGCGGATCTCTCTGGCACGAAGGCGATAACTTTTCCCTCGTTGGCCACATGCATCACATCCATCCCCAACAGTTCGCAGACGGCGCGCACATCTTCCAGCACCGGGATTTTATTTTCTTCTATCAAAATACCTATGTTCCCCTGTCTCGCCACTTCGCACAGCACCGCCGCCAGCCCGCCGCGCGTGGGATCGCGCATCATGTGGATGTCCGGCTCGGCCTCCAGCATCTTCTTCACGATGCCGTTCAGCGGGCGCGAATCGGAAACAATGTCTGCGTCAAATTTCAGCCCCTTCCGTTTTATCAAAACGGAAATGCCGTGATCGCCGATGCTGCCGCTGAGAATGATCTTGTCCCCTTCCCGCACCCGCTGCGCGCCGATGGTCACCCCTTCCGGTACCACGCCGATACCAGCGGTATTGATGAATATCTTGTCGGCTCCTCCGCGCGCCACCACCTTGGTATCCCCCGCCACGATGCGCACCCCCGCCTCGCGCGCGGCCGCCCCCATACTGGCGGCTATTTTTCCCAGGTCTACCATCGGCATCCCCTCTTCGATGATGAAACCGGCAGTGAGGTACAGCGGCGTTGCGCCGCACATCGATACGTCGTTCACCGTGCCATGAACCGCCAGGGAACCGATGTTGCCGCCGGGGAAAAATATCGGGTCTATGACGAACGAATCGGTGGAAACGGCGATACGCCCGCCGATGGGGGGCAACAGCGCGCCGTCTGAGAGCGATTTCAGAAAGTCGTTGTCGAAATGCGGCAGGAAGACGCGCGCCACCAGTTCCGCGCTGGCCGTGCCGCCGCCGCCGTGCGCCAGCGTCACCACTTCGGATTTAGGCATGAACCGCCTCCACGTGCGAGCCGCCAAAGCGGAAGTAGACCGAGCAGGTTCCTTCATCCGATACCATGCAGGCGCCGATGGGGTTTTCCGGGTTGCACGCCTTGCGGAAGAGCTTGCAGTCGGCCGGCTTCTTCATGCCGCGTAGAATGAGGCCGCAGATGCAGCCGGGGGTCTCTTTTTCATCGCCGCCGAAATCAACATTGAATTCGTTGGCGGCGTTGTGCCGGGCATAAATGCCCTTGCAGGTGAAGCCGCTCATCGGTACCGGCCCGATGCCGCGCCACACCGCGTCGCACGGCTCAAACACCTCCTTCAGCAGTTTTTGGGCGCGGGCGTTCCCCGCCCAGGTCGCCACGCGGGAGTATTCGATCTCGGTTTCCGCCGCGCCGCGGTTCACCTGACGCACGATCATCAGCACGGAGCGGAGAATGTCCACCGGCTCGAAGCCGGAAACAACGCATGGCTTTCCCGCATCGGTGAGCGGCTTGTAGATGTCAGCGCCGGTAATGGTGGTGACGTGACCGGGGCAGACAAAGGCGTCCAGCCGCACTTCACCATCCAGCAACGCCGCAAGTATCGCGGGGGTTGTTTTATGCGCGGAGTAGATGAAAAAGTTTTTTGCCTTTGCCGTACGGGCGTACATGATGGCGGCCGCCGTGACCGGCGCGGTCGTCTCGAATCCGACAGCGAAGAAAACCACCTTTTTAGCGGGCTGTTCCAGCGCCAGCTTTACCGCATCGTCCGGCGAATAGACTACCACCACGTTGGCCCCCTTCGATTTTGCCTGCAACAGGCTTTCGTGAGTACCGGGAACGCGTATCATGTCGCCGAAACTTGCCAGGATCGCATCAGGCCGCCGCGCGATCTCGATGGCGGCGTCAATCTCTTTCTTGGTGGTGACGCAGACCGGACAGCCGGGGCCGGAGATCATCTCGATGCGGTCCGGCAACATCTGCGGGATGCCATACTTCACCAGCGTGATGGTGTGGCCGCCGCAGAACTCCATGATGCGTAACGGCGTTTTCGATTCGGCGTGGATAGCGTCGGCCACTTTTTTGGCAAGTGCTCCGTCGCGGAACTCGCTGAGGTATTTCATGCGGGCTTCCCGCCCAGATCGTTTTCGATTTCGCCCAGCAGGTCGAGCGTTTTTTGCGCCTCTTCACGGCTGAGCACCGATATGGCGCAACCGGCGTGGATGACGACATAGTCGCCGATATTCACTTCCGGCACCAACATCAGGTTCACGTCGCGGCTCACCCCGCCGAGGCGCGCCACGCCGCGGAAATTTTCTTTTTCCACCAACTCCATCGGGACCGCAAGGCACATGTTTCATACCTCCGTTTTCGGATATTTCATGTTACCACATCGATGGGCGCGAAAAACAAAACTTGCGTTCCTGGAAGCCCCCTTGCGCAGCTTTCCAAAATGCCGTTTGATGAGATTACGCTGCGCGAAGCCGTCTGCCACGATTCCGATTTCCCACATATCGCGCTTGATAACGTGCGTGATGGAGCGTGAGTGGTGCTGTTGCCGTCCTCCAATTAGCGGGGGATGGATCCAGTTCATTCGCGCATGGCGCGGGCCAACGCGGCAGCGGCAGGATATCGATGGTCCGCTCTATGCGCACCGCAACATCGCCGATTACCGACCAATAGGATTTGCAGACAGGAAAATGGCCGTTGTATCATTAACCGTAGCTTTGACATATCGCGTTACAGAATATGCTGATTTAGCTATTTTGCCATAGCCAAGCAATTATTTTTATTAACCTTAATGCTAACAGCGTTACAATATTTTCGTTTCCCCCTGCATTAGGTCGCTGCGCTAATGCCTTCTGCCCGCAGGGTCTTTATACGAGGAACGGATGACGGAAAAAGTCTTTGACGTGAAGGTGCTTAACGCCTTCCTTGCCGGAACGGTCAACGTCCTCACCACCATGTGCCAAACCAATCCGTTAACCGGCAAGCCATCGCTGAAAAAATCCAAAGCGCTCACCGGCGACGTAAGCGGGGCAATATCGCTCACCGGGACCGGTATGCGGGGGGTATTCATCATCACCTTTTCGCGCGGCGCGATCCTCCTGATCGTATCGCGCATGCTGGGGGAGCGCTACGCTGGCATTACGGACGAGATCAAGGATGCCGTGGGGGAGTTGACCAACATGATCGCGGGGAATTCGCGCAAGGAACTGGCGCAGATCGGCATGCCTTTCGAAGCCGGGATCCCGACCATTGTGGTGGGGGTCAACCACTCGGTGTACATGAAGGTATCGGAAAGCGCGCCGGTCATCACCATTCCGTTTACGGTAGACGGCGGATTTGCGTTTTCAGTGGAGTTCACCTTCGAGCAGGTGAAGTGACCGTTCGCCGGTTCTTCTGAAATTACCGCTCCTCGCGTATCCGCAGGCGGCGGGTCTCGTCGAAAAGCGCCTGCCCCAGTGATACCTTGTAGATGTGCGGATTCAGCAGGCGGCGCATGGTGGGGTGCAGCGTTTCCAGCCCGGCGCGGCAGGCTGCGCGGATTTCCGTCAGCGGACGCGGCGGGGCAAGACGCGCACCGTCTTTCATCACCGGCGTCAGCAGCGGCACGGCAGAAACGATACCGTCATAAAACTTCCGCTCATATTCCACGAATGGGTGATACCCCCATACCCCATTGGCGAAGTCATGCCGCTCCCCCTCGAAGTCGATGAGATCGGCCATCATTTCTCCACCGCCACCGAAAAGGCGCCACACCTGCTTGATGCCGGGAAGCGTTGACTTGCCGATATTGTCGCTCAATTTTATTTTCATTGTCATCGCGCCACTATCAGCCTCAACCGCTGCCAGCTTGTAGATACCGCTAAACGAGGAGCTTCCTTCGGCGGTGACCAGCTTGGTGCCGACGCCGTAGATGTCTATCTTCGCCCCCTGCGCTTTCAAGTCGTGAATGATCCGTTCGTCCAACTCGCCGCTCGCCACGATCTTGACGTAGTCCAGTCCAGCCGCGTCAAGCATCTTCCGTGTTTCGATGCTGAGATAAGCCAGATCGCCGCTGTCCAGCCTCACCCCGCGCAGACGGTGGCCGTTGGCCGCCAGCTCGCGCCCCACGGTTACGGCGTTCGGAATGCCGCTTTTTAGCGTGTCTACGGTATCCACCAGCAGAATGCAGTTGTCGGGATATTGGGTAGCGAAAGCGCGGAAGGCGGAAAGCTCGTCCGGAAAGGCCATCACCCAGCTGTGTGCGTGGGTGCCGCTTACAGGAATGCCATACATTTTTCCCGCCAGCATGCAGGAAGTACCGGTGCAGCCGCCAATGTATGCGGCGCGTGAAGCGGCAAGGGCGCCGTTAAAACCCTGGGCGCGGCGCATGCCGAATTCCAGCACATTATCATACCCCGCCTCCAGCGATACGCGGGCCGACTTGGTGGCGATGAGTGACTGGAAGTTGACGATATTCAGCAACGGTGATTCCATAAGCTGGCACTGTTCCAGCGACCCGCTCACCCGCAACAGCGGCGCCATCGGAAATACCGGCATTCCCTCCGGCGCGGCATGAACGTTGCCGGTGAAGCGGAACTCCCGCAGGTGATCGAGGAATTCGTCCGTAAAAACCTTTCGCTTTTTCAGATAAGCAATGTCGTCGCCACTGAAGCGGACGTTCTCCAAAAAATCGAGCGCGTCGTCCAATCCCGCCAAGACGGAAAATCCCCCCTCAAACGGCTGCTTGCGGAAAAAAAGATCAAATGCCGCCCGACGCTCTCCCATCTTCTGCGAGAAATAACCCTGCGCCATCGTGAGTTGGTAGAAGTCGGTGAACAGGCCTGAATGCAATGCGCTCATCATCCCCCCGTGCCGAGGTCATTGGATACGATTCGATTCGCTCCCGCCCGCGCCATCGTATCCCACGCTGCGGCTACCGAATCGTTCAGATCAATACCGCGGCAGGCGTCTTCGATGATAAATAGTTCAAAACCTGCGCGCCGCGCATCCAGTGCGCTGTACAAAACACAGAAGTCGGTCGCCAACCCTGCCAAAAATATCCGCGTGAAACCGCGTTCGCGGAGATAGCCTTCCAAGCCGGTTTGCGTGCGCCGGTCATTTTCAAAAAAGGCGGAGTAGCTGTCGATCTGCTCATGGAACCCTTTGCGCAACACCAGTTCGCAACGGGGGATGCTCAACGCCGGATGGAACTCTGCCCCGGGTGTCCCTTGTATGCAGTGATCGGGCCAGAGGATCTGGGGACCGTATGTAAGCTCTGTCGTCTCAAACGGTTTTTTACCAGGGTGCGCTGAGGCAAAGGATCGATGCCCCGCCGGGTGCCAATCCTGCGTGGCGATAATATGCGGGAAAGAACCTGCAAGCCGGTTGATTACCGGTATCACCGTAGCTCCGTCCGGAACGGCAAGCGCGCCACCGGGACAAAAATCATTCTGTACGTCCACGATGACAAAAACATCACTCTTGACCGGTGTCATCAGCATAACATTCCTTTCCGGTTATGGACCACGCCACGGCTATCTGCCTTTATTCTACGCCATCCCACGCTGTACGAGTGCATCTTCCAAGGAGGTAGCCTCTTTGTATGAATGTGGAATCAGTCTGAGAAACGGAAATTTGGATAACGGTTTTGTCCGCCGCTGAATGGCGGAGCTGGTCACAGCGCCATAAGGTAATCGATGAGAGCGGTTCGCTCGGTATCCTGAAGCAGGTTGATCACCTTCATACCTGTGAACTTGCGCGATTCGGCCCCCACCCGTTTTTTCAATTCCTGGGTTTCGCTGTCGTTTTCATCCCACACTTTTTGCGGATCGGTCAGCCACTTCTCCAGCCAGGCACGGCTGTGCCGCGAGCCAATTCCGGCTAAACCAGGCCCAACATACTTTTCAGATGTTACGCGATGGCAGGCAATGCAATTCCCTTTGGCGGCATTATTGAAAATATACTTGCCATCCGGCTTGTACCCAGCGGCCTCTTTTTGATCCACCGCCGTACAGGCAGCAAGAGCAAACGCCAAAACAATCACAACCCACCGGGTCATGCGCCATCCCTCCAGAAATAAAAAAAGGGCGCGTTCTTTTGGAACGCGCCCTTTAGGAAACGAATCTGGGAAATTACAACGTGTGCAGGTACGCGATAACGTCGTCAATTTCTTCGGGGGTCAGCTTGCCCGGAGCCATAGCGGTCTTCGGCTTGCCAACTTTGTTGACCTTCTTCTGCATGGCTTCGATGGCCGGTCCGCCCTTTGCCCACGTGGCCTGCGGGTTGCCGATCCATTCTTTCAGGAACGCATCGTCATAAGACTTGGTCACGCCGGCCAAACCAGGTCCGACCAGCTTTTTGTCATCGGTTTTGTGGCAGACTTTGCATTTGCCCGCGCCGTGGAAAAGGCCATCGCCCTTACCCGCGTCACCGGCGTACGAAACGCCAACTGATACCGCGAACGCCAATACCATCGCTAAAACAACTGATCTCATTTTTTTATTCCCTCCCAAAAAGTTGTTAATTATCTACTGCGGTTAAGCGCAGATATTAAGCAAAAGGCGGGATATTGTCAAGTTCCGACCTATGACAAAAAGCACATTGGTGGCGACTTCTTGGGCCACATGGGAAAAAGAAGGAACCGCATTCCAAATAGGGCCCAATCTAGCTGTTGTGAAGAAGCTCATCGGGCACAACAATTGCACTATCAGGGTAAGCTCCCCTGTCCGTCCGGTTTTTGACGCTTTTTTAGGGAGTTAGCGGCGGATGGGATATAATAAAGCTCCTTGAGGAGGAATGTACGTTGAAGGAGAAGGCGAAAGGTTTGTCCGTTACCAGCCGGATAATCGCCATTACCGGCGCTGGCGGGGGATGCGGCAAATCACTGGTGGCGGCCTACGCCGCGGCGGCGTTGGCGCGCACCGGAAAAAAGGTACTACTGGTGGATTTCAGCGAAGGCTCAAGCGCCGCCAATCGCATTTTGGGCGTTACCCCGCCGGATACCTCACTCATTGACCTTTTCGCCAAAACCAAAAGCATCGCCGATCTTGCCGGGGAGACGCCTGTGAAGGGGCTCTCATTCCTGCGGGCTGGAAGAAAACCCCGCAGCGGCCGCAACCGGGTTCAGACGCGGGGCAATCTGTTGCAACGCCTCCGCCGGTCGGGAGCCGATTATGTAGTCATGGATCTCGGCCCGATGACCGACCGTCGGACAGCAGATTACTTTTTGGGAGCCGACAGCCTTGGCATTGTCGCCACCGCCAGCGAGGCGGGGATGGATGGCCTGCGCGACGCGTTGGTAGCGCTGGTCATCCGTAAATTTGAGCGGTTGATCCTGAAAACGGCCAACGGGCCGGATGCGTTGCGTGAAATCCGCCGCACAGGGCCCCTTGAACCGGGTGTGCGGATGTCGCAGATTGCCGAGATGCTCAAATCACGCTACCCGTTGTTCCTTGCCGCGTGGGAAAAGGCGCGTACAGAATTGGCCTGTAACATCATTGTCAACTCCGTTTCAGCGCCCGATCACCTGCAAACGGCTGGCAGGAGGCTAAAGACGGCGCTGGATAGCACCGGAGCAGACATCCGCAAGGTGTTTTATCTGCCGGTTTTCATGCTCCCCCCCCTGCTGACAAGGCCGGGAACCAGTCCGCAATTGGATGCAATAGGACCGGTGGCTCTGGATATAGCACTTGTAGAAGAACTGGGCGAAGAGCGGATGCATCAGGGGTTGGAACGTCTGCTCGGCGAACCCGTCAGTTCGGTATCACCACATGCGGCGGCTGAAAAAGCCGAAATGAACGCCGCCCTCGAGCGGGAAATGCAGGCGGAACGTGCCCGGCGCATCGCCGCGCTGGACCGGGACATGGAACTGCTCCGGACGGAACGGAGCGCCCAGGCGGCGCGCCGTCTGGACACAGAACTGGCCGACCGCCGCAAGCGGAACCTGGAAGAATTGAAAGCATGGGCGGAACAGCAACGGCGCGAGCATCAGAAGCATCTCGACAAAGATTACGAAATAATGAAAGCGGAGCACGCCGTGCGGCTCACCGCCGAATCGGCCCTGAAGGAACGCGAGGCGTTGGACGCCATGGACAAAGTGAAGGAATACCGGCTTAAGGAAATCGATGCACAGATCGAAGCGTACTTCCGCGCCGCGAAAGTGGGGGCCGACCGCGACATAGCGCAGCGGCACAAGATGGCCGAAACGGAAATCGATGCCGCCATGCTGATGCAGAAAAAGAAAAAACTGGCGCGAATGGAAACAGAGCTCGCCGAAGAGGTGGAAAAGATCCGCGAAATGATTTGGCAGCAGCTGGAGGAAAAACGCCGGGCACGCATCGTGGAGATCGACCGGTCCGTGGAAAGCCACCGCAAGAACAAAATGTCATCGGTCGATGCGGATGTTTCCGCCGTGCGGCGCGAAGTGGAAAAAGAGCTGGAAGCCGATGCCGCACGCACCCGTAATTACCTCACCGCCGACATTTACCGTGATGTGATGCGGCTCTCCGGGGAAATGGATGAGGAAGAATACCACCGCCGGGCCGTCATACGCCGCAATTTGGAAGTGGAAATAGACGCCGAGCGCACGGGCCTTAAAAAAGCGCTCATGGCAGAAATGAGCCGGCTGCGTGAGGAAAAGGAAAAAGAAATTCCGCCGTTAATGGAAAAGTTACGCCAAGAACGGCTGGCGGCGCTGGAGCAGGAAGTCGACCGGCTGCGTGAGCAGATCAAATCGCGCATATCGCTGGAAGCCGAGCAGGGTCGCCAAAAGCTGATGCTGGAGGCACAGGCGGATGTCCGCCGCCGCCGGGAGGAACTGTACGCCCAGATGGAAACCGACCGCCAGGCTCGTATGACGGATATCGGCCGTGACATCGCCCAGGAACGCGCCACCCGCACGGCCGAACTGGACCGCGAACTGGCGCGGGTAGCGGATGAACTGCGCATCCACATGGAACAGCGGGTCGCAGAGGAAGAGGCACGTCTTACGGGACTGATGGAAGAAGCCGTGCGGCAGAAACGCAAGGAAAAGGAAGAAACCATCATCGGCATCATCCGCGAGGAACGGCAACGGCGCGTACAGGAACTGAACGAGGAACTGCTTCGCCAGCGCGAAGGACTGATGGACGCCATCGCTTCAGAACTGCGGCTTTACCGCGACCAGGAACTCGAGAAGGTGCGCGCCGAAATTACAAATATCCGTGGGCAGCGGCTCGGGCAGCTGGATCAAGACATGCAGGCTGAGATCCGCCGTAAAACCGACGCAATGGCACAGACCGTGCGGGACGTGGAAACCGCCATGCGGGGCGAAATGCGCGAGAGGATCAACATTGAAGAGATACGGCTTCGGAAAACGCTGGCCGAGGAGATCAACGGTGAAATGGCCGAAATGCGCGCCCATCTGCGCGCCAATCTGGGCGAAGAAGAAGTACGCTTGAAAGCCGGGCTGAAAGCGGCGCTGGAAGATGACCGCAAACACCGGATGGAGGCGTGGGAACGTGAGATGGAACTGCGGCGAAACAAAGCTCAGGAATCGCTGCGGGAATGGCAAGAACGCGAAAAAGCGCGGCTGGTTGGCGAACTGGACACCAAACTACACGAAGAAGAGCAGATTAAACGCGAACTGCTGGAAAGCCGTTTGGAATACGATAGAAAAAAAACAGCCGATGAAGTGGCCATCTACCGCCACAAGGCCGAAGAAGAAGAACAGCGCCGGATAAAAATCTGGGGCGAGCAAAAACGCGAAGAGGCGGTAGCGCAGATCAAGCGGTTCATTAAAGAAGAACACCAGCGGCGGCTAGAAGAACTCGCGGAAGTGATGGAAGGGGAGAAACGGGACCGCCTCGCCCGTATTGCCGCAGACATGCAGAACGAACGGCAGAATCTGTATGCGGAATTGACCGCCGCGATGCAACGCGAGAAGGAAGCGCGGCTGTTGAAGCTGGATGACGAGATGGCGCGGTTGCGGGACGAACAGGCGAGGGAAGCCGGTCGGTTTGCGGATGACGAAGCCCGCCGCATCGAAGAGCGGCTGGACCAACGGTACCGCGACTTGGCGAAGAAAAAGGAAGAATGGCTTGAATTCGAAAGCCGCCGACGCCTGGCGGAAATACGCGAGAGCATCGAACGCGAAGCCGAGGCCGAAAAGGAAAAACGGCTGCAGGCACGGCTCGCCGAGATTGAGGACGAATTGGCCGACCGCCGCCGTAAGGCAAAGGCCGCGGTTGAAGAAGAGCGGGCGCGCATGACATTGGCACTGCGCGAAGAGCTGAATATGCGGCGTAAGATCATGATACGTAAAATGACTGCCCGGCTGCGAACCAAAGTCGCCGAGCGGCAGAGAAAGATTGATAGCGAACTTGGCCTGATGAGCGCGCGGCGCGGCATGGACGTGGAAAAGGACATGCTGGACCAGCGCCATAGCCGATTGGCCCAGATGGATGCCGAGCTGACCCGTGAGCGCGAACGGCGCGTCGCCGCCATGCTGGCGGAAATACGGACCGAACAGGACGTGAAACGCCAGGAGATCATTATGGAAATGGTGAAGAAGAAAGAAGAACTCGACCGTCTGTATGAACAGGAAAAACGCAATTACCTTGAGAAGCTCCAGAGAGAGATTCTCAATGGAAAAAACATATCTTCCGAATATCTGCAAAGTGAAATAGAACGCGTTCAGAAATCCTGGCGCAACAACTGATCCCTCTCTTGCCTCAGCCGCCACCCTAAAGTATAGTTACCAGAAGGTAAGTAATTTATTCGCTTGCCGGAAAAGGGGAAGGGGAAACCATGGCTTCTGGATCGCAAAACGGGCGCGAATTCAACATCATCGTTGTCGGTGGTGGGCCGGCGGGGCTAAGCGTGGCATCGGAAATGGCCAAAAAACGGTACCGTGTGCTGGTGCTGGAAAAGGAGACCGCTGGCAAAACCAAACGGAGCTGGTTTGTTC
>JAKAGL010000038.1 GCA_021815535.1 bacterium | reverse complement strand
ATACTCCTTCAGCACCTTTTCCGGGTCTCCGGCAATTTTATCAAGCGTACAAGCCGATACAACGCCTCCGATAAGAAACAAGAGGACAATCGCACGGAAAGTATTTTTACCAAACAACTTGCGGTTCATACCAATGCCTCATCATCCAGCGGTTATCAAGAAGAACCGGATTACGTTTTGTGTCTTTAAAGGTAACTGGAGGAATGCCCATGCGATCCCCCATCGCCCTGTTATGACAACTGTTGCACCCCATCCAAGGAGCTTTTACGCTCCCCCACAAAAGCCCAACCACCATCAGGATGCAAATAACACCCCCCACCCCCATATAGGCGAAATTAATGCCTCGGGACAACTTTCTGGCCTTTTCGTCCTGATGCACCCCCTTCTTCTTCCACTTGAAGAGGTAAGGAATGAGAAAAGTAAAGGCCAGGAAGAAGAACGGAATCCAAAAGAGAAACATGGGCCAGTTCCGGGGAGGATAATACCAGTACGGAAGCTCGAACGTGACAAAAAACCACTCAGGAGCCGGGATAAACATCCCATCCATCGGTAACGGGAGGATTTCCGGATCCCCCGAGGGAACCGGAAAAATTACACTCATGGCTATTACCGCTATGATAAGAGGGATCGAGGCAAAGGCCTGACGGATAAAGTAATCTGCCATTCCACGCGCCCTGAAACGCGATAAACAGTGTATTTCGAGAAGAACAAAAGTGATGATCGGCAACACTATATCATGTATGACAAAATTGCGTGTGGGTGTGTAGGTAAGCATCATCATGTTGTACAGCCAGTCACCGATCAGCGGAACATTCTTTAACCAGTTGTTAAACATCTCCATCAGCCAATAGCCTTTCCACTCCCATGGCAAAATGGTACCGCTGATATTAAAGGAAACGTACAGTACAGAAAGGGCCACACCGGTAATCCAGTACTTTTTCCGCCCCCCCATATAATCTTTGCGGAAATAGCCGGTAAAGAGATGTATGAAGATCGCAACACCCATGAAAAAAGCGCCATAACGATGGATATTGCGGGTTAAAGCCCCTAAAAAGGCCTCATTGTTGAAGTATTGAACTGTTCTATAAGTTTCCTTGAGCGCGGGTTCATAATAAAATATCATGTAAAGGCCGGTAAAAAGCTGACCCAAGAGCAAGATGAACGCCACACCACCGAAATAGTGGCGGATATGAATTTTTTTGGGTTTTATCCTATTCCAAAAACCTGTTTCATTTTGCATCAGTCACCCACCTATCCCTACAATATATTGAAATAACGTCCATTACAAACCGTCAGAGGGGAAGTATTTTGTGCGGACCACCTTTCCCCGCTCCATTCAATATCCATCCACCTTCGTGTAGAACCTAGAAACAGAGATTCGTTTCATAAAAAAAACCATTTTAATTATGGCATTTTTCCCATCCCCAACGGTATGCACACATCAGAGGGGGTAAAAGGATAATAGCCTTTCCGCATTTTTCCGTCAATTTTATTCATGTCCTCCACTTCCCCTATTGGGGCCGATTTTTCCCTTTTCTCCCCTTCTTTCATTTCCTGCTATTTCTTCAAAAGCGTCAAGAATGACAATTCCGTCATCCGCCGCACTAACGCCAGCTTTATATGGCCGCCTCGAATGCGGCATCACATCTTTGTGTAAGTGGATTTCAGACAAAGAAGCCATGAAGGAGAAATGATTGAACAGATCGTTCCGGGAATTAAACGAAACAGGTTATGCAGAGATATCTACGAGATCGCCTTTGGTGTAGCTTGATTGCCGGCTTTCGGTTTGCGAGCTGCTTGTATTGCCGCTGTTTGTGGAACGGCCGGACTGGGACGCGCCGGTATCCCCTGGCTGTCTTGAATTTGAGACGGGGGCATTTTTGGCGGCCTGCTCCGATTGCGGAGTGGAAACATTCCGGCTATCAACATGGCCGTTGGGATTATTTTCTTCCCGGTTGCGCGGCGCGCCGGCCGGCTTGACAATACCGGCTTTGACCGCCGCCTCCAATTTGCCGTAGTTGATGCCGCCCGTTTGTTCGGCCCCTTGCGCCGCGGACGATTCGCTTACGCCGCCGCCATCGCTGTCGCCGTCGTTATCGGAACCGCCGCCGACATTCCGGGGTTTGTTGTTAGGGGCATTTTGCGCCTTGTTGGCGGGAGCATTCTGCTTGCTGGCCCGCTGAGCCATGATCTGTTGCATCACGATGTTGCTACGGCCGTTGATCTTCACTCATTCTCCCCGTTGGCCGATATTGACCACGGATACTTATCGGAATGAATGCGGAATACTTAACCCCTTTCCCTCGGCCCCAAAGCAATGATGGCAACCATATACAGGCGCACCATCGGCCGCAACTTTGCCCACGCCGCAAACCGGCATTCCCGGAAGAGCGCTGCCGTCCCATCCATGCATCCAGCAATAAGAATTTGACATATATTGCGGGTATATATAGGCTGTTTTCATAGGGTGGACGTTCTGTGAAGGGTATTCAGGAAATGCGGCATCAGAAGCATTTGCGATGAAAGCGCCACGGCAGAGACCGAGGGATCATGCCATATTATGACAAATTCAGTACTGCCGGTTAATTCAAGTACGCCTCACAGCCCCCGTCTCATTGCAAAGCACCAATCCGTTTCTGAGATCCTCAGCATTCTGGTATTCATCATTGGCGTATCGGTACTCGTGGGTTGGATCTTCGACATTCCTTCCCTGAAAAGCGTTTTTCCGGGACTGGTAACCATGAAGATGAACGCCGCAATAGGCTTCATCCTGCTTTCCGCCTCCTTGTGGATGACGCAGTCAAAGCGGGCCGGAAATCCGGCCACGCAAAAGATCGCGCGCGCCTGTTCATGGGGCGCCATTTTGATAGGGGCCTTGACACTCGCCGAGTATTTTTTTGGATGGAATCTCGGGATCGACCAGTTAATTATCAAGGAAGGCGCCGACGCGATAAACACTCCCCACCCGGGAAGACCCTCGCCTCTCTTGGTGATGAACCTCGTATTTATCGGCATGTCAATTCTTCTTATGGATGCCAGGCAGTGGAGGGGGATCAATCCGGCCAATATCTTTCTTTTTCCTGCGGGGCTGATCTCGTTTTTGACGTTTTTCGGCCATATCTACGGCGTCCATTATCTTCTTTTTTCCATACCGGGAGTCACCGCGATAGCGCTGCATTCCACAATCGCTTTTATACTGCTGTGTTTCAGCGTATTATTCGCCCGCCCCGCCCGCGGGGCGGCCTCCATCCTTGTAAGCGAAACGATGGGCGGCGTTGTTGCGCGCCGGATGCTTTTTCAATCGATAATCTTCCTCATTATCCTCGATTACCTGATCAACATGGGATTGCGGATGGGATTTTATGACGAAGCCCGTGAAACGGTGATCCATAACACCTTTTTGATCGCCTTCTTCACCTACACGATCCTGGCCACTTCCCGGGTGCTTGAACAAACCGATATAACGCGGAAAAAGACGGAAGAGGTGCTTAATGAAAAAAGCCGCCTGTTGACAAACGTTATCAACTCGTCCCATGACTACATTTTTGTGAAAGACAGCGGATTGCGAACCGTTTTGTGCAATGAGATATTCGCCCAAGCGCAGAATAAATTGCCCGCAGACCTCTATGGAAAAACCGACATCGAAAACGGATGGAGCGCGGAGTTGGTCAAAGGCAACCCTGAGAAGGGAATACGCGGGTTTGAACAGGACGACTTGGCGGTGCTGACCGGCAAGGTGATACACAGCGACAGCGATCTCGGGAACATCAAAGGGGAAATCCGTTATTTTGACAGCCTCAAAGTTCCGTTAAGGGACGATTCGGGCAATATCATCGGCCTTATCGGGATCAGCCGCGACATTACCGACAGGAAGAGGGCGGAGGCGGAACGTGACCGATTGTTCAAACTGCCGCTGGATATGGCGTGCATTGCCGGGACTGACGGGTATTTCAAGAAAGTAAACCCCGCCTTCACCAAAATCCTGGGTTTCTCCGAAAAAGAATTTTTAGAAACCCCTTACAACGAGTTCATCCATCCCGATGACCGCCAACCCACGCAGGCAGAAGTGGAAAAACAGCTAAAAGGCGGATTGACCCTTGATTTTGAGAACCGCTACCGGTGCAAGGATGGTTCCTACAAGTGGCTGGCCTGGAAGGCGGTGGCGGTGCTTGATGAAGGGATATTGGTCGCCACCGCGCGGGATATGACGGAGAATAAGAAGGCGAAAGACGCCTTGATCGAGGCAAAAAACCGCGCTGAAGAGGCAACCGAGTTAAAGGATAAGTTCGTATCGCTGGTCGCCCACGACCTGAAAAGCCCTCTGACCTCGCTGATAGGTTTCCTGAAACTGGTTGAAGGGGAAAACGTCGAGCCGTTAAACGAAGGGGCCAAGCTGGTTTTAAAAAGCGCCATTGAGTCCGGCAGGCAGATGGCCCTGTTCATCGACGAGGTGTTGAATATCAGCCGCCTCAGAACCGGCCAGCTGAAGCTGGACATGCAGTTCTTCGATGCAAAATATCTCGGCGAGAAGATGGTAGCCGACTACTCCTACCTGGCCGGTCAAAAAGGGATCGGGATAAAAAACACGATCCCCGAAAACAGCAGGATATACGGCGACCGGATCCTTTTAAGCGAGGCGATTCAAAACCTCATCACCAACGCGGTCAAATTCTGCCGCGCGGGGGACAACATAACGATCTCGCTTGCGGAAGACGACAAGACGGCCATTTGCGTTGCCGATACCGGCCCGGGGATCGAACAGAAGCTGCTGGAGAACCTTTTCCAATATGAAAAGAAAACATCAACCCCGGGAACACAGGGGGAGCTGGGTTCCGGGCTGGGCCTTCCGCTTGCGAAGGACATCATGAAGCTTCACGGCGGGGAGTTGATGGTGGAAAGCGGGATTGGCAAGGGGAGCAGGTTTTGCCTGAAACTTCCCTACGTCCGCCCTCGGATCCTTATCGTGGATGACGACCCTCAGTTCAGGTTCTTGCAAATAATAAACCTGAGGAGGCTGGAGGCCGATATTTCCGAAGCGGGGGATGGCGAGGAGGCGTTGGCGGCCCTGGCGAAGGAATTGCCCCACCTGATCATCACGGATATCAAGATGCCCAAAATGGACGGGTTGGAACTGTTAAAACGGCTGAAAGGCACGGCCGAAATGAAGGATATCCCGGTCATGGTGGTCAGCGGCGAATACGGGATGGAGATACGGGATACGGTTTTTAAACTGGGTGGCGAGGATTTTTCCACCAAGACGATCGATATGGATGACTTCATTCCCCGGATTCGAAGGTTCATCGGATAGGCCCGCCCGGCGCCGGCGGCGGATATGGCCGCAGAGATTCAGAGCCGCGGAACAGGCCGCTCGATGCCAGCCTAATCTTCCCGGTCAACCATCTCCTGATGCCTCCGAAACTCATCAACACCTGACGGTGCGGCCTGTCAACGTAATGGCGAACATGCACAGGAATGCGGCAAGCAGAATGATCCACGAGATCAGCGAAACAACGTTGGCGATGTGTTGCATCGCCGACATTTTGAAATCGAAATCGCGGTACGCGGTGAAGAGGGCAACCTTCTCCCGTTCGTCCGTTTTGAAATGATCGCCGGGGGAACAGCCGTTTTCGGCGGGAAAAACGAAGCAGGCGGGGTTCTTGATGTTCAGCGCGCCATCCACCACATTCGTCACCGGGCCGAGATTCAGCGTTTTAAAGGGGAAGGCCTCCAGCGTGTAACCAAACACCGGCTCGTAACAGAGCAACGAGGATTTGCCGATGGCAAGGAAATCGTTCCTTCCCATCGCGCCGACGGGGGCGCCGTTGGCGATGAACGCGGCGATGCCGTCGATGCGCGGCGGTATGCCACTCTTCGCGGCGGCGCGGTACGCCTGGGTGATGTTGTGCGGATCGTACGGCTGATCATGGTAATAGTCCATGCCGGCGTGCATCGTTATGGCCGCCACCGCCGCCGCGCCAAGAAGCGCAACCGCCGTTTTTGCCGCGCCGTCCCCGAACAGTTTTTCCAGGCTTATCGCCGCGAGCGCCGCAAAGAGCGGGATATACACCGCAAACCAACGGAGGTTGCTGCTGCTGTTCCTGATGACCGGCACGAATTTCAGGAATGCGTGCATCCCCGGCGTGGAGTAATTGAGCGCAAGCGGGATGAGCAGCACCGCCGCAAACCCCGCGGCGGCGATGGCCGCCCTGCCGCCGGTCTTTGCCAATGATGGAATTTTCCGCGGCCACATAACGGACCCGGCGGCGGCAAAGAGAAGTGGAACCCAGGTGATGCCGAAGTTGAATTCGTGCATTTTGAATTCCCACCGGGTAGAACGGAACAGGCCCGATCGCGCCAATGACGGCGAATCGCCGAACAGCGCATCGAAGAAAAACCGCGGCATATCGGCCACGTGGGGAATGCCCGGCAACATATAAAGATCGCGCGGGAAGAACTGCATGAACGCCGCTACGGCGGCAAGCTTGGCGGCGGCAAGCGGCAGGGATAGGGCGGCAGATGCGGCAAACGCCGCGGTAAACCGGAAAAACCTGAATCCCACGTCGTGAAGGACGGCCAGCAACCCTATGCCGAGTATGGCGAGCGCCATGATGAGCAGAAGAGCGAATCCGCCCGCATAAACCGTATACGCAAAACAGGCCGCCGCGCCCGCCACCAGCGCCGCCACGCGGGAAACAGGCGCCGACGATGCGGCCCCCGCCAATAAAAAGGCGCACAATGGCAACAGCATGAACGGATGCTTCGTAAAGTGCCCCATGATCATCCCAACGGAGTAAAATCCGTTGAACAACATTACCGATGCGCCAAACAGCGCCGCCGGTTTGCCGCAACGGAACACCGACCGCAACAGAAGCCAGGTTCCCGCGAAACCCGCCGCGCCGAAAAAGATGACGGACATCCGCGCGGCATCAAGAGGGGCGAGGAAAAGCGTCAGCAGTTGAGGCAGGGTGAAATACAGATCCTGGGGATTGGGAAACTTGGGCAATCCGCCGCAAAATGCCGGGGTGAACCACGGAATATGAAAATACCCTTCCGCAAGGGAACTGTAATACCCGTCAAGCAGATTGGGAAGAACATACTGCCAGTCCTCCCCCAACAAGCCGTGCCGGTTCGGAAAAAAAGCCAGGATATAGCGCGCATACGCGATGAGAATGATGAAGGCCGCCACGGCATCCCACGGGAAAGTCTCAAACCGGCCTTTGGCCCGTTTTGCCAATCCTGCAAACATTCCGCCGGTTCCCTCCTGACGAACTTCGCCCCCGCCACCCGGCTACTTTAGCAAATCCGCCCCGGCGCAGGAAACCGGGGGCTGCCTTTCCGGCCCACGCCGCACCGGCAGAGCATATCATTTCCATATTTAATGGAGAAACCCCACGACTGAACGGCGCACTTTTTTTGTGCACAACCCAAGCGTGGTTGGCGCGCTGCCGTGACGGCGGGGAAAACGGGCAAAATGCATGCGATTGGCATGTTTTACCTGCAGGCGTATTATTTCATTCATCGGGAAGGGTTCTGGGGGCCATCCGGAAAAAACCGGATACCGTTCTTTGTTTGCAAAAAGGGATGGCAATGGTTGCCTATCGCAATCTTTGACTTGAATTAACCGCGGCTCCTTTATGGTAAATTATTTCAATTCTTATTGTTTACCTCATACCTAAGGATAACGCCGCCATTTTGAAGCGACCGGGATTCAAGTAACTTGAGGTTACTTGTCGTATTCTCATCAGTAAACAACCGACGCCCCTTGCCCAAGATGATTGGCGCAACGCACAAGCGGATTTCATCAATAATTCCGCCGTTCAAGAGGGATTGAGCGAGTTTTCCGCTGCCAAAGATATACATCGGCCTGTCACCCTGTTCTTTGAGGCGCTTTAATTCCGGCACCGCGTCGCGGATAATGGCCGTGTTGTTCCAATGCGCTTTTTTTCGTGATGAAGAGCATACCACCTTGGCGATACTGTTCATGAGCGCGGCTTCTTTCTCTTTGGCGTTCGGCCAATAGTCCGCCATGCCCTTGTATGTATTTTCGCCAAATACAATCATATCCGACTCTTGCAGCTGCTCAAGGATCAGCGCTTGCACCTCCGGACCCCAGATCAGACTATGGAAAGATAAGTCCCACGGCTTCTCCCCTTCAAAACAACCGTCGAGGGTAACCACATTCCACATGATTATTTTTCTCATGTATTTATTGATCCGACATTTCCCGGATAACTCCTTTTTTGCCCTCTCCCCATAAAAAAAATTGTATAAAATACGGTAAAGCGTGTCAATTTCATCACCCTTATCCCCGTTTCCATGCGCCGATGCCGTGTCGGCAAGTTGTATTTGCCGGTAAATTCGGCGCCTTAATATCCCTCATGCCCCCTCTTTTTCAAAGAGGGGCGCAAGAAAGCCTTGGTATTTTCCGCCCCGCAGACGCGCTTGGCGGCGGAATCTTTTTGCTCCGCGCCGGGGGCGCCATGAAAAAAAAAGCCCTCTCCCGGACGCATCAGCGGCCGGGAGAGGGCTTGCCGAAAAACTTTGTTCCCCGATGGGGTTCCTTATAAAAGCGTTTTTTCCTCTATCTTGATGAGGCCGTTTTTGTTGGCTTCTTCACGCAACGAGCTCTGCCACGCGATGACCGCTTCTTCCCGTTTGCGGGAAAGAAGGGCTTCGCTCAACTTCGCCCGTTGATCCGCAAGCCCGGCCAAGGGGGGCAACGTGCGCTGTTCTACGACCATCACCACAAATCCGTTATCGGTCAGCGCGCTGCCGGCCGCTTTTTCTTTCAGGCCGAATGCCACCGCCACGGTCCGGGGTCCGCCGGGAAGGCCTTCCACCGTATCCGCGCGCTTGAAGGGTTTCGATTCCACCACTTTCGCACTGCCCGCCACCGCGGCAAAGGCATCGCCATTATTGAGCCGTTCCGCCGCTTTCGAGGCGGCCTCGCCGGCGCGCCGCATGCTTTCATCCTTCACATAGGCCGCTTCCACCTCTTTGCGCACTTCATCCAGTTTCGGCGCGCTGGGAGGCGTGATCTTCACCACCTTGAAGATGACCGCGGCGTTGGCCATCTGTACCGGGCCGGCGGCTTCCCCTTCCTTGGCCCTGAAGATCTGGCCCGCCAGCCGGGTGGCATCCGCATCGGTGCTGGCCATTTGGGCGGCGGTACGGGTCCACTCTTCAAACCGGAACCCGTTATCCTTCGCCTGCGCATTGAAATCCTTGCCGGCGCCGCCATTCAGGATGGCATACAGTTTTTTCTTCGCGGCGTCATCTTCCTTCACGTCTTTGGGAAGATCGGCATAAATGAGCTGTACCGTGCGCTGTTCGGGACGCATGAAACGCGAGGCGTTGGAGGTGAAATACGCCTCCAGTCCCTTATCGGCCCCCTTGAGCGCCTCGGCGGTGAACGCCGCGGGGAGTACCTCGAAATAGCGGAGCTTGATCTCCTCGTTTTCCCGGTTATAAACGTCCAGCACTTCCTGATTGGTGGTCTGCACCGAATCAGTGATGACCTCGGCCATTTTACGGATCATAATATCCTGCTTCAGCATCCTTTCGTAATCGCGCGGAGACAGGTTGTTGCCGCGCAGCGTGCCGAAATAGGCATCGCGGTCGAAATGCCCGTCGCGCTGGAACGCGGGGGTTTTTTCTATATCTTGCCGTATCTCATCTTCACTCACTTGCATACCGGCGTCCTTGGCGGCCTTCAGCTGGAGTTTCTCCATGATAAGCGAGTCCAACGCCGTCTTTTCCAGGTTCATCTGCTTTACCATTTCATGCGTGAGCGAGCCTCCGGCCATATCCTGAAGGCGGCGGAGCATGTTTTCATACTGGCGGCGGTATTCGATCTGGGTGATGGCGTGATTTCCCACCCTCGCCACGGGGCGCTCCCCTTTTTCCTTGCCATAACCCCACACCAGGCCCATAGTGCCCACAAACGCCAGCACCAAAGCCCAAAGCACTATTTTCACCAGCCATTTCGTTCCGTGTCCGCGCAAGAAGGTAAGCATTCTATTCCGTCACTCCCTGATTGCCGGAAACATCCGGCGTTTTCGGTTTTTCACCGCCGGCCCCTTCCAGCGTTTTTAATTTGTCTTCCACCATCGTAGCCTCGTACGAGGTCGGGTAATTATCCACTATTTTCTTTAAAAATTCCCGCGCTTTATCGAGGTCCCCTTCTTTTTCGGCTATCTCGGCGGCACGCCACAACGCGGTCGCCGCCTTGGCGGCGAGGGGATACTTGTTGGCGGTATCGCTGAAACCATCCAGCGCCTCCTTGGTTTTCCCCTGGTTCGCAAGGGTTTCGGCCATCCAATATTGGGCGTTGCCGGCCAAATCGGTATCGGGATAGCGTTTAATATACTCGCCGAACTCTTTTTGGGCCGCCGCGAAATCCCCTTTCAGAAAGCTGGTATAACCCCCGCTATACAGTTCGTCGGGGCTTCCGCCCGATTCCGCGGGCGCCGCCGGGGGGGATGCTTTTTTGGCCGCGTCTTTCTTTGGCGCTTCCTTTACCGGGGCCGCTTTCTTTGCGGGGGGGGGCGTTTTCTCCCCCTTTTTCTTTGGTTGCTTTTGGGCGGCCATCTCCCGCATTTCGTCCAATTCGGTTTTTATCTGCGTCAAGGCCGCCGTAAGATCGGCGCGCAACGCCTCGAATTTCTGTTGCTGCTCCATCCCGGCATCCAGGAACATCGTGTAGAGTTCGCGGAACCGCTCGTCCAGCTTGGCCATGCGGCCATCCAGCTTTTTGATCGAATGCTGGATCTCTTCCCCGTTGCCGGTGACGCTGTTTATTTTGCGGTCAATCGAATCGAGGTCGGCCTTGAGGTCGGCCTGGTTGCGGAGGAATACCTGAAACCGCTCCTCGGCCGATTTCTGCCAGTTCTCGAATGTTTCCTGTTTATGCAGCACATCGCTGAGGGAAGAGGACATCTCGCTTTTCGATTCGCTGGCTTTGGTGGCCAGCACGTCCACCTTGGTCTCGATCTGCTTGACATCCTTTTGGGTGGCGCACGCCGAAAGCGCGGCCACCACCAGCGCGGCCAGTAGATTTTTCAGCGGCTGATGCGGCTTCAAAACGGTACGGAAGGATTTATTTTTCATGGCATGGGTATTAAAAAAGGGAGCCGCTTAACGGCTCCCCGGACATCCATCGCAACAGGTCAAAATGGCCGGTCACTCCTGCGAGAATTGCACGCGGCGGTTCTTTGACCAGGCCGCTTCGTTGTGGCCGTTATCCACCGGCCGTTCCTCGCCGTAGCTGATCGTGTAAAGCTGGCCATCGCTTACTCCCAGCGTCACCAGATAGGCCTTGACGGCCATCGCGCGGCGTTCGCCCAGGGCCAGATTGTACTCCTCGGTGCCCCGCTCGTCGCAATGTCCTTCCACCACGACCTTGACGCCGGCATGGTCTTTTATGGTGGCGGCATCGCGTTCCAAAGCGGCGCGGTACGTTTCGTTGATCTCGTATTTGTCGAAATCAAAGTAGACCTTCTCCAGTTTCTCAGGGGCCAGCGCGGCGGCGGCGGCGGCCTTGGCGGCTTCTTCCTGCCTGACCCTTTCCAGCTCTTCGCGCTGCTGGCGCGCGGTCTCTTCTTCCTGCTGGCGCTTCAGGTCCTCGGCGGACGGCTGCACCTCAACCGTTCCCTGGGCCATCGGCTGTTTTGCTTCCTTCGCGCGGTTGGCTTCGGGGCCACCGGCCGTCTTCTCCTTCGAGGCGCACGCGCCCAGCCCGAAAACAAACGCGGCGGCCAAAAGAACGGAGAAAACAACGCTCGATTTCTTTTTCATAAACCAAACCCCCTTTATATGTGGGTAAAAACTTATTTTTCCACGCGATTACTGCTGGTTAGACTATCAAATTCCGTCATACCCTTCAACCCGTAAATCGGAATTGTTTTGAATTCCCGGTATGGTAACATGAGGCCGATGGCAATCAAAGAAGCGGCGGAATTCCTCAGGAACAACGACAATTTCCTTCTCACCTCGCACATCAACCCGGATGGCGACGGCGTGGGGAGCATCCTGGGGCTGGCAGGCCTGCTCCGCCAGATGGGCAAAACCTTCCATGTGGTGTTCGCCGACCCGCCGCAGGACAAGCTGGGTTTTCTGCATTCCTACAACATCATCGAAACGTTCAGCGAGTCGATGAAGGGAAAAATATCCTTTGACGCCGCCATCATCGTCGACTCGCCGCACATGGACCGCGTTGGTTCCACGGTATCGCTGCTGAAAAAAGGGGCGCAGCTGCTGGTCATCGATCACCACATCAGCTGCGAGAACTTCGGCACGGTGAATCTGGTGCTCCCCGAAGCGGCGGCCAGCGCGCAGATCGTGGCGATGCTGTACGACGAATTGGGCAAAACCTTCGACGCCAACAGCGCGGAAGCTCTCTACGTGGGATTGAGCATCGACACGGGCCGTTTCCGGTTCAGCAATGTCACCCCCGCCGTATTCAGGCTGGCGGCCCGCCTCGTCGAGGCCGGAGCCGTGCCGGACATTCTGGCCGATCTGCTTTATTACAACGACCCCATCGAAACCAAAATAGGCCTCGCCAAAGTCATCGAATCCATCGAACTGCACAACGGGGGCAAAGCGGCCACCGCCTGGCTTGATTACAGCTTCATGAGTTCTGATGTCGGCAAAAAAATGGACGACGAAGGTTTCGTCAACCAGCCGCTCGCCATCAAGGGAGTTGAAACCGCGTTCCTCATCCGCGAAAAGGAAAAAGGAAAGCTGCGGATAAGTCTGCGCAGCCGCACCGATAACGTGGACGTGAACAAACTGGCGGAAAAATTCGGCGGCGGCGGCCATGCCCGCGCCAGCGGA
>JAKAGL010000284.1 GCA_021815535.1 bacterium | reverse complement strand
GCGCCACATGTTAACTACGCCAACGCCGTTTTGGCCTTTTTTAAAAAGACAAAAGTGCATGCCATCGCCCACATCACGGGTGGGGGGTTCAAGGACAACATCGTCCGCGTTGTGCCCGAAGGGAAACGGCTGACGGTGAAGCGCGGCACTTGGCCGGTGCTTCCGGTGTTCGATTTCATCCAGAAAACCGCAGGCGTGGCGCAAGAGGAAATGGAGCGCGCCTTCAACATGGGAATCGGATTGGTTCTGGCAGTTGACAAGGCGGACGAAAAAAGGGCGCTGGATTTCTTCAACGCTAACGGTCATCCCGCCTACGCCATCGGCCACGTTGCTGATGGATCGCGCGGCGTAGACGTTATTTAATTCCGCCTCGTACCGGGTTATTATCCGGGCCCGTGTTGTCTGCCCCTCCCTCGGTAGAGGCGGTATTCCCGCCGCCTATTGGTGCGCCAGCGCTAAAGCACCCCACTTTGGGCAAAGGGGGATTTCTATTATTTAAATCCCTCCCAACCGCACTTTGTAAAAGGGATGGGCGGAACAATGTACATGTGAAGCGCATGCACCCACCAAAAAGCGGGTAATGGTGCCGGGAGCCGGAATCGAACCGGCACAGGCGTTGCCACCCGAGGGATTTTAAGTCCCTTGCGTCTACCAATTTCGCCATCCCGGCAGGGGAGAGCATTCAGAATTGTACACGGCGAAGACGCTTTCGGTAAATAAAAAGGGAGCCGGCCGCGCTGGCGTGGTGGGGAGGCTATTTGCCCAAAAGGTACGCGGCTATGTTGGCATCTTCCCGCTTGATATGGTTCAGCAGCCAGTCTTTCATGAACCACATCAGGTTCGCTTCGATCCCCGGCTCCTCGGCCTGGAACCTTCTCACATAGCTGAGCGCCTCCGCCACCAGTTCGGCGTGAAGTTTCCGGTGGACATCCAGCCCCGGGTAACCATGTTGCTCTTGCAGCCGCTCTTCTTCGGCGAAATGAGTAACCGTATAATCTATGAGTCCTTGCAGCACCTTTCCGGTCTCGGCCACAGTGCCGGTTTCCATTGCCATATATAGTTTATTGATCAGTTCCACCAGCCGCATATGCTGCCGATCGATTTCCGGGATGCCTAACTCGTATTCTTTTTTCCAGCTTATGTAGACCCTATCCTCCATCACTATTCAGCGCCCTTTGTGCTCGAGGTTTTCCCCCGTGATGAGATGGGTAAGTTCGTTCACATGGCCATACAGGGTTTCGGCTTGGGCGTTAAGCTCTTCCGCCGCGGCTGCTGATTCCTCGGCGGTAGCGGCGTTTTGCTGCGTCACCTTGTCCATCTCTGAAACCGCCATGTTGACCTGCTGTACCCCAGTGGCCTGTTCGGTGCTGGCTGCGGCAATTTGGGCGACACCGGTTCCCACATTCTTCGTCGATTCGGATATCTTTTGGAAATTCTCGGCAAGTTTTTTCACTATCCCCTCGCCATTATCGGCCTGCCGCACGGCATTCTCGATAAGCGAGGCGGTATCCTTGGCCGCGGTGGCAGAACGTTGAGCCAAATTGCGCACCTCTTCGGCAACCACGGCAAACCCCTTGCCGTGTTCGCCCGCACGGGCCGCTTCCACCGCGGCGTTCAGCGCCAGCAGATTTGTCTGGAACGCGATTTCCTCAATCACCTTGATGATCTTGGATATTTCGCCCGATGAATTTTTTATCGACGCCATGGACGCTTCCATCTCCTTCATGGCGGCAGCTCCCTCGATGACGGTCTGCTCTGACTCTTTCATGGCGTTTGCCGCTTTGGTGGCGCTTTGGCTGTTGGTGGTGCTGGTTTCGGAAATATTCTGCAGCGAAGCGGCAGTTTCTTCCAGCGATGAAGCCTGCTGGGTAGCGCCGCTGGCCAAGGCCTGGCTGGCGTTTGAAATTTCGGCAGAAGCGCTAGCGATCTGTCCTGAACCCTCGATCAGCCCTTCTATAACCACATTGATCGGCTGGATCACCCGGCGACGGACAAAGAAGAGCACAAATAAAAACACCGATACCGCGAAGATGAGGAGGCCGGTATTCAGGACCACGGTGTTTCGGGCATCCACTGCAATCTCATCGGCCGCCTCCGCCGCCAAACCGCCGATGGTATTGGAAATGCCCAAGCCGGTATCTATCGCCTTGGTAGCACGCGTAATCCATTCGCCTCCGTTCACGGGATAGGGTTTTCCCTCGGCATTGGCGGCGTAAACCTGTTCGCGCAACTGCTGGTAAGAAACCAAAAATTCCTTTTCGAAGGCATCGATGGAATCTACCAATTTGGGTGGCGTTGATGAGAGCGACTTTAGCGCGATCACCTGCGCGGCGGCATGATCCACGATCGAGCGCCACGACTTCAGAGTCTCCATTTGAGCGGGGGGTATCTGCTCACCGGCGGCGATGCGGGAACCGAGGGCCGCCCGCTCGCGTCCAGCATACTCGCACAGTGTTGCGGCATTGGCCCGTACCACGGAGTTGTAATAGAGCACTTGCTCGCGCTGGTCGCGCGGTGAAAAAATGGTGTCACGCAATGTAAACTCGGCATTTATATTTTTGGTAGCAGCTTTTACCCAGTCGGCCACCACAAGCCCCTTTGATTTCACCTTCGGGCGGGAATCGCGCAGGTCTTTAATGGCCGCTTGCCAAGAGGAAAGTTTGCTCGAAAGGTCGGCGCTCTTTTCCACGGCCAAAAGGGCGTCAACCTGCTTGCTCGCCGCATCGATATCGGCGTCCCCCTTGCTCCCCAACTCGTCGAATTTTGCCAGCAGAGCGGCGGGAGGATTATCGCTTCCAAGAACGGTAGCACCAACACCGCGCTCTATTGCTTGCCAACCAGCTGCGGCATTCAGGTGCCCGGCGGCATCCTGCATTATATTGTAGCGATTGGCCATGGCGCGCTCGCGCAATGCCTGATTGATAAGGAAATAGGCAAGAATCAGAGAAACGAAAAGCATGAGTGCCAGCATGGCCGTCATTTTGGCTTGAAGACTTTTCATGGACCCGGTCTCCTTATTTCAATTGGTAACCCAATAAGCTGTAACATGGCATGCCATCGCAGGGTGCTGAAAACGGAGAGATCG
>JAKAGL010000283.1 GCA_021815535.1 bacterium | reverse complement strand
AAAAACGCTTGACAAGCACGGCATGGTGGTCGACTTCCACCATGTGAAAGAAGAGCTCAGCCGCCTGATGAACCTGCTGGATCACAAGATCATCAACGAAGTGCCCCCCTTCACCACGTGGGACCCGACCGCCGAACGGATGGCTGAATGGTTTTTCAAGGAACTGAAGAAATGCCTGCCGGTGCCGCCGTCATACGTCACCATCTACGAGACCGACCACGCCTGGGCCACCTACCGGGCGAAGTAGCGGTTCACTTCCCTCTTTCGGTTACTGGAAAATTTTATCAAGTTTTTGTTTGGCGGCAAATTCTTCAATTCCCAAGAGCGATCATTCAAGATATCAACCTGCCAGATCCCGATTCCGATGATTTCCCGCCCACGCCAAATACTTGCTTGGTCCTTTAACAAATTTGTGAAGGGTTCCTGCGGGAACCCTGATCATTTCTACTGACCCGTTTGAATTCCTATTTGAACGGATAAATTGAACAGGTCATCCACTCCCGGCGCAATGACCGTGATTCGCGGCTTCATAACAATGGGATCATCCTCCGTATGCTTTCTCCAAACCCTCGATCTCCAGTTTTTTCATTTTGAGGAACGCCTCGGTCACGCGGGCCGCCTTCCGCGCATCTTTGTCTCGCAGCATCCCGTTCAAAGCGGAGGGGACGATCTGCCACGAAACGCCGAATTTGTCCTTCAGCCATCCGCACTGTTCCGCCGCCGGATCCGCCGAAAGCTTGTTCCAGTAATGATCCACCTCTTCCTGCGTTTCGCAGGAGACGACAAATGAAATGGCCTCGTTGAACGCAACACCCTTTACATGGGCGCTGTCCATCGCCGCAAAGCCCTGCCCTTCAAGCGTGAAGGAGGCGTGCTTCACCGATGTTTCCTTCTCCCGCGCCTCATCTTTGCCGTAGTATAAAATATCGCCGACTTCCGCGTCATTGAACACCGATGCGTAAAAGCTGACCGCCTCTTCCGCTTTTCCGCACTGCCTGCCGGTGAACATAAGCGTGGGGGTGATCCTCTGCTTTATGGCGCGTCCCCCCATATACATCACCTGCCACGAAAGGCCGTACCGGTCCTGCACCCACCCGTACCGTTCGCTGAACGGATATGCGCCCAGATCCAGCACCGCCTTCCCCTTGTGGGCCAATGTTTTCCACAGGGCGTCCACCTCTTCTTTCGTGTTGCACGCAAGCAGGAACGACACGGCGGAAGTGAATTTGAAGAACGGACCGGCGCTCATAAGAGTAAATCCCTGGCCGAAAAATTCGGCGGCGACAATTTCGACCGTTCCCGATGGGGTGTTGCGCACGGCTGTCACGTTCTTGATCTTTGAATCCCTGAAAACGCCGCAGTAGAGCGCGGCCGCTTCGCCGGCCTCCGTATCGAACCAGAGGAAAGGAGTGATCTTTTGCATCTGCCTCGCCCTCCATAACCGAGAGGTACCGCCAACCATCCGTGGAATCCGGGCTGGCCGGTAAGATCAGGACAGGAGCCTGCCTGCGCCATACAACGCGCCAGTCTCCTGCCGCCTATTGTAACCCGCCATCTGCAGGCAATACAATTGCCGCCGCCGATCAGAGGTGGCCGATCTCCTCGGCGGTGCGCTTCTTGATGTAAGCCAGCGCGGCCAGCTTTATCTTGCTGGTCAGTATCTGGGTGGCGGTTCCAAGCCCCTGATACATCTTCAGGTCTTCCTTGTCGATAACGTCAAATGCGCCTATCTCCTGCGCGCGTTGCCGCTGGTTGCTTCCCTTCTGCGCGACGGAGCTGACCACGATGACCGGCAGCGGCATGTGCATCATCAGTTTTTTAAGAAACGTAACGCCGTCCATCTTCGGCATGATGATATCAAGCGTCACCACATCCGGGTTGATCTCCAGCATCAAGGCGCGCGCCTCGTAGGGATCGCCCGCCTCGCCGACCACGTGGATCTCCGGGTCGGACGAGATCGCCTTGATGATGATCTGGCGGATGGTGGGGGAATCATCCACCACCATGACGCGGATCTTGCGGCCGGTCCGATCCTTCTTTTTTTCTTCCAGCTGTTTGGTCATGTCGGATTTCTCGATGTAGCGCATCTCCACCTCGCCGGTGGCGGTATCGAGAAAGATCTTCCGGCCGTTCGTGCCGCCCGTCTCCATCGTCACAATCTTGATGCCGTGGCCGGCCAGCATGGTTTTGGCGGTTTGGATGTTCTTTTCGCCGATGCCGGCTCCCGCGTTCAGGTGCCCCACCACTGCGCCGCCGCCGTACACCTTTGCCACGAGGTTCTTCTTGTCCGGATCGAGCCGCAACATCATATCCAGCAGGTTGTTGATGGCGTAGTCGCCGTACTTCCCCTTCATCTCGTCGGTTTTCAGGCCGGTGGGAAGCATGTAGTGATTCATGCCGGCCGCCCTGACCTTGGTGTTGTAGAGGCAGACGGCGACGCACGAGCCGAGCAGGGTGGCGATGGTGACCGGCTTGCGGGATATGGCTATTTCGCCGGGGAGGATAAAGATGCGTTTCTCATCCATTCAGATCCACCCTTTTTAAAACACACGTTAACCGCCCCCCCCTACAACGTACTATACCTGATCCTAATCCCCGCTGTTCCCCTCGCGCGGCGTTTCGCCGGGTGCGGCCTGTTCCTGCTCCAGCTCGCGCAACAGGCGGAAAACGGTATCGGCGTGTTCGCCGGAGTGATCCCACTTCACGGTGATTTCGGGAATAAATTTTATCTTTATCCGCTCCCCCAGCAGGCGGCGGATGAAGGGAGTGGCGGAGCGTATCGCCTTGAAAGTCGCTTTTTTCTGCTGATCCGTTCCCATCGGCGAGATGTAGATATCGGCATGGCGCAGGTTGTCGGCCAGTTCCACATGCATGACGGTGACAAATCCGATGCGGGGGTCTTTCAACTCTTCGCGGATGATGGAGGCCACTTCGGCCTGTATCAGTTCGCGCATGCGCGCGTCTTGCGGCATGATCAGCACCTTCACGTCGTTGAGGTGCACGCCGTAGATCTTCAGGAAATCGGTCAGATGGCCCTTGGCCAGTTCGATGATGTCCTCGATGCGCTCGTTGATCCGCTCCATCGGGG
>JAKAGL010000282.1 GCA_021815535.1 bacterium | reverse complement strand
TATCTTCTTCGATCTTCACTTCGTCCTGCATCACCCGGACGATTTCCAGCCGCACTTCATTTTCCTCCAAGAAATATTCCACCCGGTCGTCGGCCAGCAACGCCTTGAGAATGACCTGCGAAAGGTGGTTAATCTTTTCCCTCGACAATCTCACAGTATCAGCCCCCTTTCGCGCGCCAGCTTGTTCTTCACCATCTGGAACATTTTGCGGTAGTTGATATTGTTCTCTCCCAGAGAACCTTCCTGTTCGGCCAGAATTGCCTTCACTTCGTCGTTCAAGCGCTCTTCAACTCCCAAGTCGTTCAGAATGGCCCCTTCAACAACGTCAATGATCGATTCCACGTCACAATCAAATTCGATGATCTGTTTTTCGGTCAGACGATCCACTATCCTCTTCGAGAGATAGCGTACAACCTCTTTCTTCACTTTCATTCCGTTCTGTTCCTTCCCAAAAATTGAGTTACGCGGCGACGAAGTCGCGCTGCGGATTGAGCGCCATGAATTCAACCAGCCGTTCGCCGGAAAGGCCTGCAGCCAAAATTTTACGGGGCGAATTCGCATTGCCATGATAATCACTCCCGCCGCTGATGCCTATCTTGAAACGCTTGGCCCAGTCGAGACATTTCTCCACATTCGCTGAGTTATGTGACGGATGAAACGCCTCGATGCCGTTCAGACCGCACTCTACCAGTTCCGGTATCAGCGCAGACGTGTCGTTGGAATAAGGATGAGCCAAAAATGCGATGCCTCCCGCCCTATGAATAAGCCGGATGGCCGCCCGCGGCGGGAAAAAATTAACGGCTTCATACGCCGTAGCATTGTCACCAATGTAAAGATTAAACGCGCGTTCGACATTCGGGGTCAGCCCCTTTTTCACCATGAAGCGGGCCAAATTCAAACGGTTGTAGGAGCGTTTTTCCAACGACTCACTCAATTCGTCTTTGTCCAGCCGTATCTTGCCGGCGGCGTTGAGCTTGTCCACGATATCCAACAGCCGCTTTTGGCGCCGCACGGCGATATCGTTGAGCGTTTCCAGAAGCGGCGCATACCCGGGATTGATGTAATAACCGAGTATATGCACCTCTTTCCCTTCAAGGGTGGAGGTAAGCTCAATACCGGGGATATGGGTGACTTTGTCGGTTTTGGCAAATTCGATCCCTTGGACGGAATCGTGATCGGTCAAGGAAAAGGCCTTGAGGCCTTTCTCCGAGACCAATTGAATCAATTCCTCAGGAGTATTAAGCCCGTCGGAGAATGTCGAATGCAAATGCAGATCGGCGACAATCTCCGGCATAAGCCCTCCTGAAAACGGGTTGGCCGTTTAAACGCACAACCATTCACATTCAACTATCTTCAAACTGTTAATCTCAATTTGCATATAATACAATTTGATGCAACGATTGTAAATCGAATATATGGCACTCTTGCGCAAAAACCTTTACTTTTCAGCTATAAAGCCTTTTTTTTCTGCAAAGGCTGTAAAACCGAATTTCTCAATGGTACAATGAAATCACAAGAAAGTTGGAGATGAGTACGCTTTTTAAAACAAGGCATTACCGGTGTACCTATGAAAGAAGCTATACGGATTGGGATATTGGCGCCCACTTTCAATTTGCCAGGAACGGATGGCAGAAACCATACTCTTGAGGGGATTTTACAGGGGCGCAACGCGGCGGTCATCCTTTTCTGGTGCAACCACTGCCCCGACGTCAAGTCCTATGAGGAGCGGATAAAGAAGATGGCGTTACGGTACGCGCCAAAAGAGGTGGCCTTCGTGCTCATTAATTCCGACAATGAAGAAGCCCACCCCGAAGACTCGCTCGAAAACATGAAAAAGCAGGCTACCGGCGCGGGATATCAGTTCCCATATCTGCGCGACAAAGACGGCGCGGTAGCCCTCGCGTACGAAGCGGGGACGATACCCGAAGCGTTTGTGGTGGATAGCACGGGCGCGGTGCGGTACGCCGGGAAAATAGACGATAGCTGGCAGAGCGAACGCCGGGTGAAACGCCACCCACTGCGCGACGCGCTGGAAGATGTGCTGCACGACCGCGATGTGGCGGTAAAAACCACCACGCCAGTCGGTTGCGCCAACAAGCGGGGATCATAACGCCGGTTGTCATCCCCGGTACCGGCCGGGGATGCGACAAGATCTTTAAAAAAAAGCATCCATTCATTTGCCGGACCCCCTTCCCGATCCAGCCGAAAACCGTTCCTGCAATTGTTGCAGATCGCCCAAACCGCGCAATCATGCCCACATGCGCCAAACGATTCTTTTTGTTCAATACCGCCAATCCGGCTTTACCTTCCAGTAAAGACCGGGGGTGCAGGAAAAACTTGAAACGGCGTTTACCAGCGGCGAATGATCAGGGGAACGTCTTTACCAATGTTACGCGGCTTCCATTCCGGTCGTAATGCACTTCGTCGCAATGCCGGCTCGCCAGCATTATTCCCCTTCCGTTAGGCATGGTGAGGCGGGAGGTCACATCCTCCAGCTTCATATGCTGATATTTTCCATAATCGAATCCAGAACCGCTATCGGCGATGGTGATCGTCACTTTCCGGCCGAGTATGGCAATGCGTATCTCAATCTCGCCCTTTTCGCCCAGCTTTTCCCTTCTCGCCAGTTCGGCCTCGTATTCGCCATTATCGATAAGATCGGCTTTTTCCTGCTCGTAAATCTTCAGACAGCCATGTTCGTAGGCATTGATCAGAAATTCGAATATGAAACTTTTGAAGTGTTTGTCAGAATAGTCCGTGATCAGCGGGGAAATTCTTGAATAAAGCCATGCCTCAGCGTGCCGGATATTATCCAGAAGGGGTTTAATGGTGATCTTATCAAGGTTGCCGGCAAACGCATCCTGCGGCGCGGTCTTGTCCATTAATCGGGACCGTGCCAGCGCATAGTTAATAACGCTCACCAGCTGTTTCTCGCCCGATGGCTTGACCACATAGTCCTGAACGCCGTAATCGAGGACATTCAGTGCCATCATGGGATCACTGGTATTGGTGCAGATGACAAACGGGAGGTTGAACCGGCTGAAGTTTATTTTAGCCAGTTGAACGCCGTCGAGGTGGTGCGTGAGGACATCG
>JAKAGL010000037.1 GCA_021815535.1 bacterium | reverse complement strand
GCATTGCCGAGATGGTGCGGCTGGGCAAAGCGATGGGCGGCTTCGAGGCAACGTTCGCAGGACTGTCGGGCATCGGCGATCTGATACTCACCGCGACCGGCGATTTAAGCCGCAACCGCACCGTTGGCATGCGGCTTGGCGCGGGGGAGGGGATCGGGCAGATCCTCGGCGGCATGAAAGCGGTTGCCGAAGGGGTGCTTACCAGCCGCTCACTGTACGAACTGTCGCGGAAAAAAGGGGTCGATATGCCGGTCTGCGCCGAAGTGTACCGGGTATGCCACGAAGGGAAAAACCCCAAGGAGGCGGTGGCGGAATTGATGGGGCGCAGCCTTAAAGGGGAATTTTACTGATGGACCGGCCGCATCTGGAAAAAATGCTTGCCGCGGTGCAGGCGGGAAAGTTATCGCCGAAGGCCGCCGCCGCTAAAATCGTCAACGAGCCGTATGAGGATATCGTTTTCGCCAAAGTCGATCATCACCGCGCGCATCGTCAGGGGTTTTGCGAGGTGATCTTTTGCGCCGGGAAAACCCCTGCTCAGGTCGCCGCTATCGCTAAAAAACTCCTTGCGCGGAGTGAACGGTTGTTGGCGACCCGCGCCGATAAGAAAACGTATGCGGCGGTCAGAGAAGTGGCGAAGAATGCCGTGTACCACTCCCTGAGCGGCGCAATTACCGTTGAGAAGAAAGAGGTAAAAAAAACCGGGCGGTTGTTGGTGCTCACCGCCGGCACTTCCGATATTCCGGTGGCGGAGGAGGCGGCGGTTACCGCCTCCATCATGGGGCTGAACGTGACAACGATTTATGATGTCGGTGTCGCCGGCATCCACCGGCTGTTGGACCAGCGCGATGCGCTGCAAGGGGCTGATTGCATCATTGTCGCTGCGGGGATGGATGGCGCGCTGGCCAGCGTGGTGGGGGGAATGGTTGCCTCGCCGGTGGTGGCGGTGCCGACCTCGGTTGGATATGGCGCGGCGTTCGGCGGTTTGGCGCCGCTGTTGGCAATGCTCAACAGCTGCGCCAGCGGCATCGCGGTGGTTAATATCGATAACGGTTTCGGCGCCGCCGCCATGGCCCACCGGATTATCAAAGGGAAGTACCGAGTACCATGACAATCGCATATCTTGACGCGTTTTCGGGCATTAGCGGCGACATGGTTGTGGGGGCGCTGATAGACCTCGGCGTGCCGCTGGCCTATTTAAAACGCGAACTGAAAAAACTCGATATGGACGGCTACCGCCTTACCGCCGAGACGGTGAAACGGAGCGGGATAACCGCAACCCAGTTTGGCGTTCACATCACGAAGAAACAGAAAAGCCGCGATTATGCCGTGATACGCCGGCTTATTGAAACAAGCAAACTGGATGCGGCGGTGAAAGAGACCGCACTTGCCATCTTTAAAAAGATCGCCGAAGCGGAAGCGAAGGTGCACAGCCAAAGTGTTGAGAAGGTCCACTTCCACGAGGTAGGCGCTGTGGACAGCATTGTCGATATCACCGCGGCGGCTCTTGCCTTTCACCGGCTTGATATCACCCGCTTTGCCTGCTCGCCGATCCCGACCGGCAGCGGCCTGGTTGACACCATGCACGGCATGATGCCGGTTCCGGCCCCGGCGACCATCCTGTTGCTGAAAGGGATTCCGCTAACGCCGGATGCCACGCGGATAGAACTGACCACCCCCACCGGGGCGGCGATTGTATCCGCGCTCGCCGAAAACTTCGGACCGATGCCAGCCATGAAGCCGCGCGTCGTGGGGTACGGAGCCGGGACAAAGATCCGGCAGGACAGGGTGCCCAATCTTTTCCGTATTGTGCTGGGTGAACCGGTGGGAAGCGGCAAACGGCTTATGGTGCTGGAAACGAACATCGACGATGCCACTCCGGAAAGCCTCGGCTATGCGACGGTGAAAATGCTTGATGCGGGGGCGCTCGATGTGTGGGTGGCTGGCGTGACGATGAAAAAAGGGAGGCAGGCCTTTTTGCTTTCCGTGCTATGCGATCCCCTGAAAGCGGCGGCTCTGCGCAACTTGATGCTGGAGGAAACCCCCACTCTTGGCGTCCGCCAATACGAAGTGGAACGGTTTGAGCTTGAGCGGAAGATCATCAAGGTAAAAACAAAGTTCGGCGAGGTGCGGGTGAAAGCGGCGACCACCCCCGGTGGCCAACGGCGGCTGAAGCCGGAGTATGACGATTGCAGGGCGTTGGCGGAAAAAGCCAAAGTGCCGTTTGATGCGGTTTACCGCGCTGCTTTAAAGTTCATATTGAAATAACAAGCTTTTTCCCTGAATTATTCTTGTAATCCTTTCAGGTTATTTTATTCATCACAATAAACCTATATACTTTTAGTAGATAAATTAGGGGGGATGGCTAAATAGTCGTGGGAGGAGAAAAGGTGGCAAGCCGGATTTTCCGCATAGGGCAAATTATGTTAGTGGCGCAATTGCTTCACTTTTCAGGGGCGTGCATTGCGTTTGCCCAAGATCAGGTTGTTTCCAACAATGAAGAATCAATGTTCTTTACGCCGGAAGAGATGAATTCCATAAGTTCGTTCCGGTCAAAACCGGTTCCCGATTCACCGGGCTTCATCACGGTCATCACCGCCAAAACAATTGCCGCGATGGCGGCAAAGGATCTCTCCGATGTATTGAATACGATCCCCGGATTTCATATCGCCCACTCCAATTCCGGGGAAACCCAGCTGGCCGTCCAGGGGGTAGCGGAACCCTCCGATATATTGGTGATGATAGACGGACACCGCTTTAACAATTTCTACAGTGGCGCCGCGATATACGATATTCCCGTGGATGGCATCGAGAAGATCGAGATCATCCGCGGTCCGGGATCAGCGTTGTATGGCACCAACGCGATGATGGCGGTTATCAACGTCATCATGAAAAAGCCGGTCCAAGGGCACGTCAAGGCCGGTGTGGGCACGTTTCAAACCTATAAGCTGAATGCCGGCTATGGCGACGTGGGGGAGAACGACCGGGTGTCCGCTTTTGCCGAGCTTTATGGCACCGGCGGCGGCGATGCTTCACTCCAGTGGGATCGCCTTTCCAACAACACGGCCGCCGCCCCCTATTCCAAGGCTCCCGCCGCCATGAAGGGAAATCAGGGGAAACTGATGGGGGATATCCAGTGGGATCACGGGGACACCAATACAAAATTTGCATTTTACAGCGATAACCGGGGACCGGGGTTTGCGTATCAGAACATCGTGGCCGATGCTTCCAGATCGGCTTCCAGCTATTTTTCCCTTGATGTTTCTCATCCCTGGGGAAGCGAGAAAACCCTTTTATTGGAGCCCCGTTTGTATACCGATGTCTGGATGGTGGATAAAAAAATCCAGCTGTATCCGGATGGGTATACCGATAACCGCGATTTAAACGGGGATGGGCATCCGGAATATTTTCCGAACGGCATGCTGCTTCAAAAGAAATACGACCAGTTTACCAGCGGCTTTGAGCTGCGGGGGCGCTCCACCGTCGGGGATGAGAATTATGTAACCATCGGCATCGTGCTGGAAGATTCCAGCATCCGCAATCCGCAGGTGTCCACCAACTATAGCGGTGAACCGGATGTGGGCGCAATCCCGCAGGCCTTTATGGCCAATTGGAATGGCTATTCTTTTCCTTCACGATCCCGCGAAATTTATGCCGCCTACATTCAGGATGACTGGACCCCCAGCCGGTATTTCAATCTGGTGGGCGGAGTCCGCTACGATCACTACAGCGATTTCGGCGATACCACCAATCCGCGTGTGGCGATGGCGTTCTATCCGCTTGCCGGGCTTGATATCAAGTTGCAGTACGCCACGGCCTTCCGCGCCCCGACGTTCAGGGAACTTTATGACGAAACCGATCTGCAGTTCGCGGGCAATCCTTCCCTGCATCCGGAAAAGACCGAAACGTTCGAAGCGGGCGCCGGTTATACCTATGCCGCGAACAGTTTTGTACGGCTGAATGCATACCGCCAAACGCTGAGCGATTACATCACCACGCTTTTTAACACTTCCCTGGCGTCGATCACCCAGTATCAAAACAGCGGCAAGCTGGAGATAAACGGGGCGGGAATCGAGGCGAAGCACACATTTGAGTCCGGATCATTTTTCATGTGGAACGTTTCCCTTTTTAACGCGAGGGATTTCGTTTCAGACAGCTATTTAACGCAGGTTCCTCAGTTGCGGGGGAATGCGGTGGTGGGGGTTGATCTTCCCGCCGGATTCAACGGCACGCTCACCTACAGTTACTATGGTACAAGCCGGGCCAATGCCCGCACTTCGCAGGAAATAATTTTAGGGCGGGCCGATGTAACTGGCCCGTTCAATATCGTGAACCTGGCGTTGACAAAGAAGAATCTGTTCCAGGGCGTGAACATAAAGATGACCGCATTTAACCTTCTCAACACCGACTACCGGGAAATCTATTCCGATATCCGTTACCGCTTTCCTACAGTCCCGGACAATGGCACCAGTAAGAACCTCATCCAAACCAATCAGCGGATGTTCCTTTTTGAAGTGGAAAAGGAGTTTTGACGATGAACCGGAAAAATAAGGCGCGCCTATTTCTTTCCATCATGGCAATGGCTCTACTGGCCCTTCAGGCTTGTGGAAGCCTGAATGTAAGGAACAACGACGAAAAATACACGCCCTATACCGACACCACCGTTATAGGAAGCATTACGTGGCCCTGGAAGACCCATTATTCCAATATGGCAAGCTGTCAAACAGCCTTGGGCACCTTCGCCGCAAATACCATGCGCTGGAAAACAGGCGCAGACTTTGCGGTGGTGAATGCGGGAACCGTGCGCTGGAATCCACCCGATCCTGCCGGCGATATCCTGCCGGCGGGCCTTATTACAAAAGGGGATGTGGCAAGATTTCTTCCGTATGACAACCTGAGCGGCATCGCCCCGGCAACCAATCCTGCAACCATTGTCACCCTGAGCCTGAACGGCGCAGTGATAAAAGAGATGTTTGAAAACAGCTTTAGCCGCATGTTGGCGGACGGAACCCCGGGCACCAGCTATGGAAGATTTTTGCAGGTTTCCGGCGAAATCCAGGTTTTCGCCGATGTTACAAAACCGGTCGGTTCCCGTATCACAGCGATCTACATTAGATCAACTCCCCCTACGCCGATCGATCTTACCGATACCACCAAGCTGTATCGTGTGGCCGTCCTGAAAAAATACATTAAAGACGCACCGGGTTATGCAGATTACGATAAATATTGGAATATCCTCGCGCAGGGATCCAACGTGGTGGATAGCACCATTTATCTTTACGATGCCGCAGTCGACGCCTTTTTAAAATTTTCGCCTTTTGCGGATATGGGAGATCCGGCCGACTGCTCTGATCCTACCCTTAACCTTGTTATTACCCATCAATAGAAAATCCATTCGCAGGAGTCTGGAAAGGTGCGGTTTTAGGCGGCTTAAAGGAGGAGTATTTGTCCACTAATATGCGTCTTGGCCGCATCTTAGGGATTTTGGCATTTTTTGCCCTTTCCTTCGGCGCTCCCTCAGCGTTTCCGTCGGAAATCGCCATTTTGGTATCACAGGATATTCCCCCCTATAAACAGGCGGTAACGTCATTCACCGCCGGGCTTGGCAAGCTGTCCATTTCCGTTCATGACATGAATGGCGATCTTTCCGATGGCGGTCATTTTCTTGAAGGGGCGGAGAGTGGCGGCGCTAAGCTGATCGTAGCCGTCGGAAGTAAGGCAGTGGAAGCCGCCTCTGTTTTCGCGGATCGTATGCCTGTATTGGCGCTCATGGCTCCGGAACCGGAAAAACTTCTTAAATCCGCCAAAATGGGATTTGGCATCTCGATAACCTCCAATCCGGCCGATCAATTTAATTTCCTGCACGAGTTGCTTCCGAACACAAAAACGATCGGCGTGATACACGGTTCCGGGCCTTTATCTGATGAGTTAACCGAAGGGCTGGCGGCGGCGCGAGCCCGATACCGCGTTATAGAGGAAAAAATAACTTCTCCTAAAGAGGCCCCTGGCGCCTTTCGCCGCATAGTGGAGCGTTCCGAAGCGGTATGGCTGGTATTCGATGAAACGGTGGTGACGGAGCAAGCCATCAAGTACCTTTTCGAGTTGACCTTGGAAAAAGGAATTCCCGTAATAGGTTTTTCCAAAAAAACGGTTCAAAAGGGGGCGCTGTTCACTTCCTATCCCGATTATGGGGAAATTGGCGCTCAAGCGGCCAAGCTGGCAAAGGAGGCGCTGGCGGGGAGCAGCCCGGCCGGCATCGGGTATTCATACGCCGAAACCAACGGGTACTATGTCAACCGGCGCGTCGCGGAACACTTGAAAATTCCCCGGATTAAACGTTTTGCAGGGGTATGGGTGGAATATTATGAGTAAATCGATGAAGTTTAATCCGCACGGACTAAGGTTTTATTTCGCCATCCGTTTGACCCTTGTATTCATGCTTACGGCCGCCGTCATGATTTATGTTGCCACATCCTATATCTCGGCGACATTGATCGAGCATCATCGGGAACTGGCGCAGGTATTGGCCGAAGAAATTGCGGCTAACAGCGAATACGGTTTCCTTACAGGTGACAAGGTAATATTGGGGAAGATGCTTGAGGGGGTAAAGCGTCAAAACTACGTCGTATACGCCTCCATCATCGAGGGACAAGGCGGCGACGGCGTTTTATTCGAGTTTTCACGGGATGGGTATCATCCGAAAGCTCTGAATGGGTTGCCGCCGCTTCTCCAGGAGGAAACAATTTCTCTTGGAAAACATCACATGATAGTGGGCGTCACATGTCCGGTATATATCTCCTCTTCCCCCAATGAAGCCGAGTCATTGCTTTTTGAGGGATCGGTGGGAGCGTCACCACCGAAGAAGAAGGTGTTGCGGGGAGCGGTTCGTGTGTTCCTTTCACTTGATAATGAACTTGTGGAGCTAGGCCGGCTGGGCGCATCGGTAACCGGTGGCGTCATTATCGGTCTTTTGCTGCTGCTGTCCATGCTTTACACAATGTTATCGCAGCAGGTTCTTGGGCCGTTAGGGGCATTTATCAAGGGCGTCCGCGAAGCGGGAAAAGGAAACCTGAATTACCGCATTCCGTTGTTGTCCCGGAGCGAAATAAAGGAGTTGATCGAGGCTTTCAACGATTCATTGGAAAAGCGGCAATTGGTGTCAAATGAACTGGCCCGGTATCAGGAACACCTGGAGGATTTGGTCAAGGAGAGGACGAAGGAGCTTTCGGCGGCGCGGAACCAGGCGGAAGATGCGACGCGGCTCAAAGACAAATTTGTTGCTGCTGTTTCGCATGATTTGCGTTCACCGGTGGCCTCTCTGCAAGTGCTTGTCAAATTTATCCAAAAGCAGCCCGAAATCCAGTCAAATCCTGAAACCAGCGGCGTATTTGCCGCCGCTTTCAAGAACACCCAGGGTATTTTGAAATTGATAGACGCGTTGCTGGATCTAAACCGCATTCAAATGGGCAAACTTACCTATCATTACAAAGACTGCGAGGCTTCTGATATTGTATCAGCCGCCATAGAACCGCTCCGGGCCCTGGCCGAAGCTAAAAATATCGCCATCCATGTTTCATTGCCGCCGGGGCTGGTCATAAAAGTGGATGAGAACCTTATTATCCAGGCAATCCAAAACCTCGTTTCCAATGCGATAAAATATTGCAGAAGCGGCGATGAAATATCGCTTGCAGGGGAACAAACAGCCCAAGGATTTGCATTGAAGGTTAAAGATACCGGCATAGGAATCCGGGCCGAGATTCTAGCTCAGCTCTTTAGCGATAATATCCTCAAAAGCATACCCGGAACTGCGGGAGAACAGGGGAGCGGCCTGGGGCTTCAATTCTGCCGCGAGATAGTGAAAGCGCATGGCGGAAGAATAACCGTTGAAAGCGAGGTGGGGAAAGGAACCATATTCACCGTTTCCCTTCCATCGGCCCAGCCCCTATAGCGGGCAAAGGGTCATTGCGAAATTAAATTACGGGCAGTGGCGGGGAAAAACGTTACTCTTTCCAAGCCGTCACCACCCGTTTGCCAGCGGATCCGGAAATTGTATGCCAATCTCCGCTAAGGCCGCTTATACCTGCATCCTCATGACTTCCTGATAGGCGTCGAGAATCTTATTTCGCACTTGCACCGTCATGCGGAAAGCCAGATCGGCTTTCGAAAGGGCTATCATCGTTCCGTGAATATCCTTGTTCTCTCCGCTAACCATCGCTTCTATGGATTTATCGGCCTCAAGCTGAAAATTATTCACGTCATTCAGCGATTCCTTCAGCGCTTCGCCAAAACTTTTTCCTGTTGATGCGCCGGCGTTTGCCGTCGTGATTCCGAGGTCGGCCCCCAACGGTTTGAAATTTGTGTTAAGCGCGGATATTTTCATCATTTATTCCTTACTTCACGTCGGTGATGGCGGACCGGATGATGCCGTAACTTTTATTCATCGCGGTAATGGCGGCATCGTATGCGATCTGTGTTTCTGAAAACGCCGAAACCTCTTTTTCCATGTCAACATTGTTGCCGTCGATACGCCCTTGGGTTAGATCAATATCGGTTACACCCTGAATACTCCGGATATCCTGTACCGGGGTATTGAAATGGCCGGCATGGGTCACTTTTAACGGCATCATCGATCCGTCCAATGCTCCGCGCAAAACTCCCTCAAATTCAAATCGCGACGCCTTAAACCCCGGCGTTTCAGCATTTGCAATGTTGGCCGCATGAATTGATGCTTTTTGCGAGTTGAGATCCAGCGATCTTTTTAACAACTCTGGAGTACGGTCGCTAAATAATATCGAGTTAATAAGTCCCATATTTTTTTCCTCTTAACTACGTCAATTTTGCAAGCTGTGTGCCATTTGACGTAATCGCGCAAGTCTATGTATATCAGCAGGATGCAAAATGTTGTGTTTGCATATGAACCGTCAAATCGGAAGGATTTTCCCAATTATTTGACGCTCTTCCATTCAGCGTTCGGATATTGAACGTTAACTTAGGGCTTGGAGGTATTTATTTCCAGGATACTGTAACGGACCCCTGGGCGACAATATCGGCGCGGAACCCTTTTTTTCCCATAAAAAACCGCCGTACATACAGTTCGTTGACTTCCGCCTGCAAGGAGGCGTGTTCATCGAGTGTGATGTTGAGCGCACGTTCGATTTTTCCTTTGGCATCCTTCAGGCCGGCGTCCATGGACCATTGCGCCTGTTTTCGCATTTCGTTGCGGAAATCCTCGTGCAACAGCCATTCTGCGGCCGTTTGCAGGGCATTTTCGGTTTCCAGGGTGTAATCGAGCCTGGCCAGATATAAAAGACCTTTTTCCTCGTTGTAAACCGGTTCGCCCGTGAAAAAAATGGCTCCGTTCACATCCCCTTTCATCCCAAGCTGGATCACACAGCGGTTGTTCGAAGGATAAACCGATGCGCTGGTAATGATCACCTGCCGCCCGCTCAATTTCACCGGCTTTTCGGAAAGCCGGCGGAAAAGCTGGTCCGACGCCGCATCGAAATCCAGCTCCGCCTTCAGCGCCACGTTAAATTTGCCATTAGCCTTGGGGCCTGTCTTCAATCCCGGCAGGGGCATGATTCCGGAGCCGGGCATTCTGCCCGCGGTTATAACAGGTGTCCCTGTGATGCTGATCCCGGTGGTCAACGTATCGCCGGCGCCTTCTATAGCGGTGACGTTTATTTCGTGTGGATTTGCCATCAGCCAAACATTGTTCTCCAGTTGGAGCGGTGACCGTAATTTTTTCCAGGCTTCTTCCGCGGTGTTTTTAAAATCGGCCGCCGTCATTATCCGATCATCGATCAACTTTGCAGCTTCTTCCAGCCGTGGGCGGATTTTGCCGTCGACCGCGCGGGTGATGTCGAAATTAAGGGCCGTTACCCCGCAGCGATTTGGATAGAGATTTTGCAATAGTTTTGTCTTTGAACGAACCTTCCAATCCGTTGTCCAATCCAATGTGGTTTTCATGCTGAAAACGGTCTCGCGCGGGCTTTCCCCATCATCTCCGCACTGGCCGAACTGCATCCACGGGGTTTGGCCGCCGGCAAAAATGCCTGCCTTAAGCCGGTGCGCCACCGCCAGCGAATAGGAGATGCGCACAGTGATCGTTATTTGGTTGCCGTTGACCCGCATCTGCAGCGGTCCGCGCCATACGCGGTATTTTACGCCAACGTCCCCTACAGGACTGGTGCCGACGGTTTCCCATCCGTTACTGTTGAATTCCTGGGGAACCTTTTCCTCGGCCTTCCGCAAGATCGGCTCCAGATGCACGGTGACCGGGATCTCAATCCCGCTTTCCTCCGGTGGAATATCCGGTTCCACCGCCGGCATTTCATAGGCGGGTTTCGGCACACCCAGTTTTCCGCCGCACCCTGCCGCAAAGACGACTAACAACGCCGTACAAGCCGCCGCCAAGTGAAAAATGCATTTCATGCGGCGGATTATATCGCTTGATTCATCAATCCAAACCTTTGCGCGGGAAAACCGAAAGGTGGATAATAAGCCGATGGCTGAATATCAGATTTATGTTGGCGGCCGTTTTACGGCCACATCAAGCAAAACCGCCGTGGTTGCGCCTTTTAATGGAAAGCCAATAGGTGAGGTTTTTCTGGCGGGCGCAAAAGAGGTGGAGGCCGCCACCGCGGCTGCAGACTCTTCTTTTGAGGAGACGAAAAAACTGGCGCCGGTGGACCGCGCCGCGATCCTCATGGCCATCCATAACGGGATCGCCGCCCGCGCCGAAGAGCTGGCCCATGTCATGGCGCGGGAAGCGGGCAAGCCTCTCCTCAACGCGCGGCAAGAGGTGCAACGGAGCCTTTTTACGTTTCTCACGGCGGCGGAAGAGGCAAAACGTATTTCAGGGGAAGTGCTGCCGCTTGATATTCATCCGCTAGCCAAAGGGCGGCAATGCTTCGTGAAGCGTTTTCCCATCGGCCCCATTCTGGGCATCTCGCCGTTCAATTTTCCGCTCAATCTCGTTGCCCACAAAGTAGCCCCCGCCTTGGCGGCGGGAAACCCCATCGTGATAAAACCGGCCTCGCGGACACCGTTGACGGCATTGCTTCTGGCGCAGATCGTTGATGCTTCCGGCTGGCCCAAAGGGGCGTTCTCCGTGTTGCCGGTTACCAACGATCTGGCTGAGACGATGGTGCGGGATGAACGGTACAAGATGATCTCGTTCACCGGCAGTCCTGCCGTCGGGTGGAAGTTGAAGAACATCGCGGGGAGAAAGAAGGTAGCGCTTGAGCTGGGGGGCAACGCGGGTGTTATCGTGCATGGCGATGCCGACCTTGATTACGCCGCCGGGCGGATCGTCACCGGCGGATTCAGTTATGCGGGTCAAACCTGCATTTCCGTGCAACGCGTCTTCGTGCAGCAAACGGTGTACGAAAAATTCAAGGCGATCTTCATTCCGAAAGTGGCGGCGCTGAAAACCGGCGATCCGCAGGACGAAGCAGTCAACGTCGGCCCCCTTATCTCCGCGGGTGAGGTTGGGCGCATTCTTGGCTGGATAGATGAGGCGGTGAATGGGGGGGCGAAACTCCTCTGCGGCGGTAAAGCGGAGGGGAACATCCTGCAGCCGTCCGTGCTGGAGCAAACCACTCCGCACATGAAAGTGAACTGCATGGAAGTTTTTGGGCCGGTAGTGACGCTCATTCCCTATGGCACGATGGATGAAGCATTGGCGCTTTTGAATGATAGCGAATTCGGCCTTCAGGCCGGCGTTTTTACCAACGACCTCCGCGCCGCGTTCAAGGCGTGGGAAACGCTGGATGTGGGCGGGGTGATGATAGGGGATGTGCCCACCTTCCGTATCGATCACATGCCATACGGCGGGGTGAAAAGCTCCGGGCTGGGCCGCGAGGGATTGCGTTGGGCCATCGAGGAAATGACCGAACCGAGATCCCTCGTCATCAACCTTCCCGTGTAGCGCTCTTCTTGACCGTGGCGGTAAACTCCAACGCGGTCATTATGGCGGCGGATATGCCGCAACGCGATATTCCTATTTCTTCAAGCGGGTGATCTTTGTGCCTTCGAAGGTAAGGTTGTACATCAGCCCTTTGTTGCCGAATACAAAACCGATAATCGGTTGGCTGAGTGTTTTCGTATCCAATTGACCGCCCGCCCCCAGTGTCGCCAGGGCCACCGAACCGTTTACGCCCGCTTCCCATCCCTCGCTTTTCTTGAAATCGGAAAGCGCTTTTGGGGTCATAAAGAGAATCATGACTGTTTTCGATTGCATCCCGAGTTGAAGGCCGATGGATGCCGCCGCCGTTGAATAGTACCCGTCCGTTCTGCCTTTGATGCGTAAAAGCCCCTCGCCATATTCACCGCCTATTCCGATGCCTGCTTTTAAGACCGAGGGAAAAATAAGGATGCCTTGGGCCTTGCCGGCCAATTCCTTCCCCGCTCCGACCTCTTGGTAAAAGCGTTTCATGGCATCATTGGCGCCAGCGTTTATCTCCTCCCGGGAGGCGGCCATTGCCCCTCCTGCGAACCAACCGCAAAATACCAACGTGAAAACCGCCAAAGTGACCTTGTTTTTCCGTTTCGAACCTATCATATACAGACTCCTTTGCTTGCAAGGGTCGTAAAGTTGAGACCGTATGTATTTTATCCTGCATTTTATTCCGGTTATACCCCGGAAAATTCCCGGATATGGCGGAAGCAACAGGTTATGCGGCGGCGTCGCGCGGGCCGGTATAGCGCTTTGCCAGGACGAGCAGTTCCCTTTCGGCATCCTGCTTTTGCAGGAAGTGGTTTGCTCCCGCCCGGATGAACTTCGCTTTGTCCGCGGCGTCGGTAGTGTTTCCAGCGATGATGAGCGGCGTACGGGCATATTCATCGGATCCACGCAACGCGGAAAGGAAATTCAGGATGGTCCCGTTGCCTCCCTCAGTGGCAATGATAATGAATTCCGGGCATCCCCCTCTGGCGGTGGCCTTAATGAGCGCATAGGGCGTATCCACTTCCACCATTTCCATATCCAGATTCCTGGCGAGAAAACTTTCAAGCCGGTATTTGAACTG
>JAKAGL010000281.1 GCA_021815535.1 bacterium | reverse complement strand
AACATGTGGCGCAAGAAGAAGTTCTTTCACGCTCCGGTCAAACCCTTTCGGCGTGTTATGCACCCCCAGCTTGGCCATTTCGAAAAATACCTTTCGCGCCAGTGTGTAGCCGTTGGTGTGCAATCCGTTGCTGGCAAGCCCGATCAATACCTGGCCTGCCGCGAGCGTGCGCCCGTTTACGATCTCATCGCGTTCCACCACGCCTGTGATGATGCCCGCCACGTCGTATTCCTTAGGTTGATACATGCCGGGAAGCTCGGCGGTCTCGCCTCCCAAAATCACCACGCCCGCGTCGCGGCAGGCGGCGGCCATGCCGCGTAATATTTCTTCCATCTGCGCGGGAAGCAGCCGGTTCATGGCCACATAGTCGAGGAACGTCAGCGGCTTCGCCCCTTGGCACAGTACGTCGTTGCAGCCATGATTTACGATATCCATGCCAATGGTGGTGTGGTCTTCCGCCATGCTGGCCACCATCAGCTTGGTTCCCACGCCGTCGATGCTCTGTACCAGCACCGGTTTTTTGTACTCTTTCACGATATCGGTAAGATCAAACAGTCCGCCGAACGCACCCAACCCCCATAGCACGTTCTTGTTCACCGTCGATTCCACATGCTGTTTGATCAGCCGCAGTGATTCCGCTCCGGCGTCAATGTCGACGCCCGCATCTTTATAGGTCAGCTTCTTGTCGTTCATCCGATGTCCCCATTTTCACGCCAGCCATATTGCCCCACCAGTTTCACGAAGGTGCAAGGAGTGCTGGCCGTTTCCTCAAATCCGCGCGCCGTCCGAGTGACCCGTTTCAGTATCTGCCCCGTTTCACCGCCGATGGGGATGATGATCCGCCCACCGACGGCAAGTTGTTCCAACAGCGGTTTGGGCACTTCCGGTCCGCCTGCCGCGACCAGGATGGCGTCATAGGGGGCGAAGTCTTTCCACCCCAGGGTGCCATCGCCCACTTTAAGGGCGACGTTATGAATACCCAGCCCCTCCAGAGTTTTCCGCGCCTTGAACAATAGCGGTCCGATACGTTCTATCGAGTATACCCGCGCCGCCGTTAAACTCAAAACTGCCGTCTGGTAACCGCACCCGGTGCCTATTTCCAGCACTTTTTCGGTTCCCTTCAGCTCAAGCATTTCGGTCATCACTGCGACCATATATGGCTGGCTGATGGTCTGCTTCTCGCCGATGGGGAGCGGATAATCATCGTATGCCTGAAAGCTGAGCGCTTCATCCACAAAGGCGTGGCGCGGCACCTGGCGCATCACGGCAAGTACGCGCTCGTCGCGGATACCGCGCCGCACCAGCTGTTGCTCCACCATTTCGAGGCGCGGCCTCGTGTAAACGTCGCTGGGATTGGGCATCATATTTAGCGGTACTCTACACGCCATCCGGCGCCAAATCCATCATTTTTGCCCTGCAAAGGGTGATTTACACTTTACTCCGTTTGTGTAAAAAATACGGAATACCGCCGCGCCGCGCAACAAATCGCTGCCGGAAACGTAAAAACCAAAGTAAAGTTTATAGTGTGGAATATCGGATAGGGGTTTTTGTCAATCCCACGTCGGGGAACGGCAAAGGGGCGCGTATACTTAGGGAACTGGCGGATACACGCCTGCGCGGCCCGCTGCCGAACAGCCGCGTCGCGGTGGTGTGCGCCACCCCCGCTTCAGCCACAGATATCCCCCCCATTATCGAAACGCTGAAAGCATGCGATATCGCATTGGTCTGCGGCGGCGACGGCACAGTGCATCAAATGGCCGATCTGATCGTGCGCCACGCGCCCGGCACGGCGCTGGCTGTTTTTCCGCTAGGCACTGGAAACGATTTCGCGCGGCAGTTGGGGCCGCGTCCAAAGAGCGTATTCACCCACATGCAGAAGATCGCCGCCGCGCCGTTATTCGGCGTGGTGGATGTCTGGTCGCTTAATGGCGAAATACTGTTCACCAACTATGTCAGTTTCGGGTTCGATGGCTGGGTACTGTCGCTGTATCAAACGGCGCTCAAGCATCTGTCGCAGACCGGATTTTTTGCCCTCACCTTCGCAAAAAAGATTCTCTTCGCACTGGTGGGGGGCTGGGCGCTTCTGTTCCACAACCGGCGTGCCCCTATGGCCGATGGCGGGCCGCTGTCGGTGATCGCCTGCAACATCGCTTGGTATGCGGGCGGCTCACGCTTCGGGACGGGGGGTAAGCCGGATGATGGTGTGATTGAACTTATAAAACTTTACGGCAAAGGCGCGTTCCTGCAATCGGTCGCAAGCCGGTTCCTTCGCAGTCTTGCGCTGCCCGCCACAGCCTATGAACCGCCGCTTACGCTTTCGTTCACCGATGCGGTGCCCTTGCAAGTGGATGGAGAGGATTATTCCGCCCGTTTTGCGGCAGTCCGTGAATTCACCATTACCCGCGCCGGCAGCATTAAAACCTGCTCGTGAGGCGGTGTTATAGAAGGGTGGGTTGTCCGTTAAGCTGGTCGACTGCGAAAAAGATGTCGGCTGCCTTTTTGGGATCGATGCCCGATTCGTGGCGCGCTCCCCGAGTGACGGCAGAGCGGAAACCGACGATGTCCGGTTCCGCCTCGTCCAGCCACAGCAGATCGCTTTCGGTCAAACCTCCGGCCAGCGCGCTTTTCAGGCCGCGCCCGCGGCAATCGGCGGTGAATCCGGCCAGCGTTTCCGGCCCATAGTAGTGCCCCAGCCGTTTACCAACTTTGTCGAAGGTATCAATAAGGCAACCCCATACCCCTGCGCTTTGCGCGGCGGCGGGCAGTTTTTTCAGATCGTTTTCATCCATCAGGTCAGCATAAAATCCCGCGACAAGCCGGGTATACGGCGCGCGCGCGTTCAACGCGCGGCGGATGGCCGCAAAAAACCACGAAGCTTGTTCCGCAGAAACGGTTTTAAGGCCGACTTTCACGATATCGGCTCCCGCCAACGCGGCGTTTATGGCGCGTTGCGCGTAGAGTTCCGGCTCATACGCGGCATCGCCGATGGCGGTGGAGAAGGTTACGGCGTCTCCCGCGGCGGTGCGCACCGCCTCTATGGTGGCAAGTGAGGGCATTCCCAGTGAACCATCGCGCGGATCTTTCAGATCCAGAAAATCCGGCATGCGGGGAAGCTCCTTCAC
>JAKAGL010000280.1 GCA_021815535.1 bacterium | reverse complement strand
CCGATCTTTTTGCACCAGATTGCCCAGCGCCTTCTCCAGCCATTTACGGTCGCCTATGAACAGCAGATCGTTCGGGCGGAAATCGGATGCGTTATCGGAAAAAGCCAGCCCTTTCATCATCGCCGCATCCCGGTAGTATCTCGCCATGGTCGTTAGCAGCATAAAGGTGGATACCGTGTGTGCCTCCACCTTCATCTGCCCCGATTCCAGCCGGCTTAGATCCATCAGATCATTAAGCAGGTTGAAAAGCCGTTGCCCCTGCTCCAAAACAATGGCTTCGTACTTTTCAACCTCGTGAATGGTGTCAAGCGCCGATTTGGCATGTAACCGCACCTCCGCCGGCCACGGCGCTTCCGGGTTATCCAGCCGGTCCGTTATCTCCACGATCCTCGCCAGCGCCGCCGCCATGTCGCGGTCCCGGTCGTTAGCCAACCGGGAATAGCCCAATACGGACGTTAAGGGGGTGTTCAGTTCGTGCGTCATGTTGGACAGGAATTCTGTTTTCAGCCGGTTGGCCGCCTCGGCGGATTCCTTCGCCGCGACGAGGTCCGCCTCGGCCTTCTTTCGCTCGCTGATATCCATGAAGGTGACCACGGAGCCGGTTATTTTTCCATCGCGCCGCAGGGGAAATGAGCGGTATTCCGCGTTAAAACTGGTGCCATCGGCGCGCCATAACACCTCATCATCGACGTGCGTTCCCACTCCTTCCCGGAATGCCCTGAAGATCTTGCATTCTTCGATCGGATATGACGTGCCGTCATTGCGCGAATGATGGATAAGGTCGTGCATATTCTTGCCCAGCAACTGGTCTCCATCTTCATATCCCAGAGTTCTCATACATGCCTGATTGTAGAACGTGCAATTCCCGTCCAGATCAACCCCATAAATGGCCTCTCCCGCGGAATTGAGCAAAAGCGTAACCTTCTCCTCGTTTTCCCTCGCCGCTTCGAACGCGGCTTCCGCGGTGACTTTCGCCTCTTCCAGGCGGTATTCGGCCGCTTTCCGTTCGGTAATATCCATTATGTTGCCGTAAATGCGCACTACCTTCCCGTTGGCGCTCTCCACCTGGCAGGATGTGCGAACCCACTTACGCGTTCCCCTGGCCCCAATAAACTGAAGTTCCAGGTCATACGGTTCGCCGTATTCCAGCGCGCGCTTGAAGGCGGTCTCAATGATCGCCTGATCCGCGTGGGCATAGAACTTGATGTTGTTGATTATGTCGTTCGGGTCGAAATCGGGGCCGACTTCGTGAATACGGTAGGTTTCCTCCGTAAAGTGCATTTTGCCGGAAGCAACGTCAAATTCCCATCCACCCACATGGGATATCTGCTGGGTTTGGTTCAATAAGGCATCATTCTTCCGCAAAGCCTCTTCCGCCTTCTTCCGCCGGCTCAAGTCCTGGAGAACAGAGATCCTTGCCTGCCTGCCCTTATACGTGATGTTTTTTCCAAAGGCCTCCACACAAAAAAGAGTGCCATCCTTTTTCATCGCCTTGGTTTCGAACGGTTCGGCATACCCCTCCTTCATCCTTCTCTTTATCTCTTCACGAAATTCGGGAGCCACCGTGTTTACCACCGGGACGCCGATGATCTTCGACGGTTCGTACCCCATCATGGCGGCATAGGCGGAATTGCAATCGAGTATGACCCCGTCCGCATGGATGACCACCCCTTCAAACGCCGCCTCCGAAAGAAGCCGAAACCGGTTATCGCTGTCCACCAGAGCGTTCTGCACGTTGTCGCGGTCGCTCCCGAGCCGCCGCGCGTACTCATGCCCCGCCAATAGCCCCAGAACCCCCAACAGCCACAACACGCCATGAACGGCGGCATGCTCCCGCGTGAGCGCCCATGCCTGGGCATAATATGGTTCCAGCCCCACCGAAACGCTTACCCCGCCTCGAATGTCCCCCACTTTGTAGCCCTGATCGGCATGGCATTTCAGGCATCCCTCCTTTGTGATCATCGGCCGCATCAGCCGCAGGAACGGTTTGCCGCCGATGTCGGCCACTTCAATCCGCTCCTTTTCCCCTTTCTCAAACGCCCGCAACGATTCCTCTTCCCATTCATCCGGCTTATTGATCGGATTTTTGAGATTCAGGCTGGTAATGTGTCCGAAAACAGTCCCTTTTTTGGAGAAAAACTCGTTCATCTGGCGCGCCATGTAGGCGGGATTCATAAGCGTGAGATGTGTGCCCGACGGCGTGACAATGTCGCGCTCCTTGATATTGGCTAAATACGGGTTGGGGGGCGTTACCTCGTCAACCGGCACATAAACACCGCCATGCGTGGTAGCCCACTCACGGAATGCCACGTCTTTGTTGTAGTTCGCCAATGCGTTGGTTTGCGCATCCCGGTAAGCGAAACTGCGTGTTTCATAAGCATCCCATATGAAAAGGATCACAATGACCCCGGTCCATATGAAAAACACTATCAGAAAATATTTCCGTATGATCGACGTAAGGTTTTGCAACCGGGAAAAAGCGGTATCGTCACCCATGCAGTTCACTCCCGCCACGAAGTGGCGCTCGGCGGTTTCCTCCTGCCGGTGATCCTAACATCAGTTGGATGCCGATGGATGAAACTCCTGGCTGGGAGGGATATTGAGCGTAAAGACGCACCCCCCGCCCGGTGTGGATGCGGCGTCCAAACCGCCGCCGTGCAAAAGCATGATGTCTTTCGCCAGCGCAAGGCCAAACCCGGTCCCCCGTTCCCCGCCGGTTCCCACCGTGGATACCTTCGTACCGGAATCGAAAAGCTGCTCCAGCTTTTCAGGCGTCATCCCCGGCCCGTTATCTTTTACCTCGATGGCCGTGCGGCCCAACCCGGAAAACGAAATAGTGACGGTGTCATCCCTCCGGCAAAACTTGATGGCGTTGCTGACAAGGTTCTGCAACGCTTCGCCCAGCAAGGTTTTGTCCCCAAAAACAATGCTTTTGTCCGGTATAAGGTTGATCAACCTTATCCCCTTGGCTTCGGCGGAATAGGAAAAGTCGACGCACATTCTCGCCCCCAGTTCTTTCGCGTCAAAAAAGCTTTTGTCCAGCTTCAGTTGCCCGGTCTTCAGCCGATTCATGTTTAACAGATCGTCAATAAGCCATCCCAACTGCGTGCCTGAATTGATGGCCCGGGTCAAAAGATCGGACTAGCCGTT
>JAKAGL010000279.1 GCA_021815535.1 bacterium | reverse complement strand
AAATCCGACTGGGCGAGGTTGCATAAGCCCTGGGTATCCCTTTTTTCGACCTGAAGGAATCAATCGAATTCAAGGTTGGCGAAAAACGAATATTCCGGATGCTGGAGCTTTCACGCCATGCGCTGCATGCCGACCGCATTATCAACCTGCCGAAATTCAAAACCCACTCCCAAATGTATCTGACTGCGGGGGTGAAGAACACCTTTGGCTGCGTTGTGGGAACCCGCAAGGCCCAATGGCATTTCAAAGCGGGAACGGACCGCATATTTTTCGCGCGGATGCTGGTTGAGGTTTACCATGCCGTCGATCCCGACCTGACAATCCTTGACAGCATTGTCGCCATGGAGGGGGACGGGCCGGGAACGGGCGGCACCCCGCGCCCTATCGGCCTGTTGGCGGCCGCCACCGACGCCGTTGCTCTTGACCGCACAATGCTTGATATCGCCGGAGGAGACCCGGATTCTTTCTTCACCCTGCGCGCGGCCGCCGATGTGGGCGTCGGTGAGACCGACCCCGCCCGTATCCGTGTGCTCGGCGATGGGGCGGAACAATTCAGGCAACGGAACTTCAATTTCCCCAAGACCGGCAAGATCGCGGTGGGACCAAAGGCGCTCCAACGGTTCATCGTCAACCACCTCACCGCCCGGCCGGTTGAAGACCGCTCGAAATGCACTCTGTGCAACAAGTGCATTGAAATCTGCCCCACAGAGATCATCTCGGCCAAAGACGGAAGGCTGGCATTCAATTATGATAAATGCATACGTTGTTTTTGCTGTGTGGAGGTCTGCCCCGAGGGAGCCATGAAACCTGTCACACCGCTGCTTCTTAAAATAGTCAGTTAACCAATGCAAGGAGGAACAATGCACAAGATCGCCATAGCGCTCGTTATAGTTTTGTTGGCCGGATTCACCGGCCAGGCCCACGCGTGCCAACTGCGCGCCGCTCCCGGAAACGCCGAAGCCGCCGCCCCGCAAAACGTTTATGCAAAACGCATGGAATTGATGAAGGAACGCGATTCCCTGTTGCTGGAAACGGTGCAACTGCTGAAAGAGGTCGCTAAAGACAAAGCAACCAAAGACAAGGCCGAGGCGCTGGAAAAGCGCGTTCAGGCCAATATTGAAGAACACAATAAAATGCACGCCATGATGATGGACGGAGCGGGCGGTATGGCGGGTATGCAACCGGGCGGCCAGATGATGCCTAAGAAAGACGGTTGTTGCGGCGGCAAGGACAAGCCCTGCCCCATGAAAGGTACGCCTTCCGACAAGAAAGACAACTGACACCGCGGATGAAGCAAAAAGAACGGACGGAAAAAACGATGGAGGCGGTCCTGCGGGCCGCCTTTGCCGTCATAGCCGAACATACGATTTCGGGCACCACCACCGCTCTCATCTCGGAGCGGGCCGGGGTTTCCAAACCGCTTTTGCATTACCATTTCAAAACTAAAGAAGCGGTGCTTGAAAGCGTGCTGAACCGGGTACTCGACCGGTTGCTTGAAATCCCGCTGGAAGACTTCAACAAAGATGTTGCGCCTTTTGACGAGATCAAGGGGATTTTCAGCCGGTACCGGAAAACCATCACCGAGGAGCCGGCGCTGTTGACGGTATTCTTTGATTTTTGGGTGCGCGGCGTAAAACACCCGGAAATCCGCGTTAAGATCGTGCAAAGGTTCGATGGCTTCCGAGGCTATATCGCACAACTGATACGCGACGGCGTGGCGAAAGGGCATTTTGTGGCCGAGAAATCGCATATGGTGCCGCCGTTGATGCTCAGCATGCTGGAGGGCGCATCCCTCCAATTAATCTCCGATCCCAGCGCCTTCAATATCGACCTGTACCAGTATATGGCCATTGAAGCGCTCGGCCATATCGCCGGCGTCAAACCAGAGCCGCGCTGATCGGTTCCCCGCCAGCGCGGCTGGCCGTCCCCCGCGGCGCGCGCCGCGGTTTACTGGAACACGCCGATCGTCTTAAGACCGGCTGAAGTAAGGGAGAGTTGATAGAGTATCGTGGTGATGTCCTGCGTCATTTGCAGACCGGAATATTGCGTGACCGTCTCTGGAACCATGATCACATCGCCCGGACCCAAGGTGGCCTTCTTTTGGAAATACCCGCTGCGTAACGGCATAACCTCGCCATTTGCTTTTATGACGCTGGTTGCTTCCGAATTGGCCCGCGCGGTAAACCCCCCTGCCATGTCGATGTAGTTATCCACGCTGTACGAGGCGAGGTACTGAAAGGCGTTTTGGTTATACACGGCGCCCATGACCAGGACGGCGACCGGCTTTTTCGGCACGTAAACCGAGTCACCATTTTCAAGCTCCAGGTCTTCATCTTTTGCCATTTTCGATAAATCAAACGGAACATTGATTACCAGGCGTCCGTCCCCCTCGGTCTGACGTAATTTATCGGCCATGGCCTTAAGTCCGGCGATCATCATTTCCTTTGTTCCGGCCCCTTTATCGGTGCCGAACTGGGAAGGAGTAAGCGCCAAATGGCTGGTTTCCTGATCCAGCCGGTCCGCCATTTCCACATACTGTTTTTTCTGCATATCCGCAATGGAGCGGCGCGAAAAACGCAGGCCATACACAAAGGCCCCGTCGGTAAAACCCCCGGCCCTCTTAATAACGCTTGAGAGCCTCTCGCCTTTCTGGATTATGTAATTTCCGGGGAACAAAACCTCACCCTGAAGTTTCACATACTCCGTATCGCCCCAATTGCTGATGGGACGGATGATGATCTGATCGTTTTTCTGGAGAGGAATGTTGTCTTTCACCGAACCGCGCAAAGCGGCCTCAAGATTAACTTCAAAATGGGTTGACTCCATCTCCACCCCGTCACGCACATTATAGCGGGTAATCTCCACCTCTTTTTTGTACGCTTTCTCCGTTAGACCGCCCGCGGCATAAACAAGGTCCAGCAGATGGGCTTCTGCCGGGAGAGGATAGGGCCCGGGGTTCCTGATTTCCCCCATGATAGCCACCATGCTGCTGGAATGCCGCTCCCACACCGAGTGAACGACCAGACGGTCATTATTCTGCAAGACGGGGTTGTTCGCCTCCCCCCGCCGGGACATGGTTTCTTCCAAATTCAACTGAAGCAGTGAAACCGCCTTGCTGACGGGATCTTCACGATACAGTTCCGCAAACGAGAG
>JAKAGL010000278.1 GCA_021815535.1 bacterium | reverse complement strand
AAGGGATCACCCGGCGTTCCTCGCCGGGAAACTGCTTCTCAACGCCGCCATTAAAGAAAAAGGTGACGTGTGCGTATTTTTCGGTCTCGGCGGTGCGGAACTGCCCAATGCCGTTGTGCGCAAAAACCTCACCCAGGGTATTGGATGGCGGACTGGTGTCAAACGCCACCGGCAGGGTGAATTCCTTGCTATATTCCGTAAGGCAGTACACATATACCTGAACGGCATTTTTCCGCGTGAAACCTTTGAATTCCGGCTCGGTCAATACCTTCACCATTTCCCGCACCCGGTCAGCCCGGAAATTGAAGAATTGCACCACATCGCCGTCATCGATGGTTGCAACGGGTGCGCCCGTCTCGTCCAACATCACGGAAGGGATGATGAACTCATCCGTCACGCCGGCAATATAGCTCTCTTCCAGAACTTTTACCGGATCGCGTCCCTTTTTCTCCGCCTGCCCCAACGCCATGGCGTTATAGGCTTTTTCCACGCGGTCCCAGCGGTTGTCACGGTCCATGGCGTAGTAACGCCCAATGACAGTCGCCACACGGCCGCAGCCGGTCTCTTTGATAGTTGCCTGTAGCTGCCGCATGTAGCCGGCGCCGCTGGTCGGTGAGGTGTCGCGCCCGTCCATCAATGCGTGGATGTACACCCGCTCCAACCCCTCACGCTTGGCCTTGCGCAAAAAACCGATCAGGTGCTCGATGTGGCTGTGCACACCGCCATCCGAGAGAAGACCGATAAGATGATACTTCTTGCCGCTGACCAGCGCCTTTTTCACGCCGTCGTCTATTGCCGGATTGGTGAAAAACGAACCGTCCTTGATCGCGTAGCTGATACGCGGCAATTCCTGCCGCACCACCCGGCCCGCGCCGATGTTCAGATGTCCCACTTCGCTGTTCCCCATCTGGCCGTCGGGCAATCCGACGAATTCGCCGGATGCGTTGATGAATATCGGGGGGAATTCATGGTCAAGATAATCGAAGGTTGGCATCTTAGCCGTTTTCAGGGTGTTCCCCTTCACCTTATCGCTGTGTCCCCATCCATCGAGAATACAGAGAAGCACCGGAGTGTAACTGTTGTTGCCCATAGCCGCCATTGTACTTTTTAATTACGCCCCCCTCAACAGCGCGTTTATCGCCCACGGCTTGCCGCCAGACCCGGGGTCATCCCCTGAAAACAAACGGCCAAATGCCGCTGGGCGTTGGACCGTGCCAAAATGCAACCGTTATAAAAATTCAATTCGGAGCTTGAAAAATATCCTCCGTTGGAGATAATACCTGTTCGTGCCGAAGTGGTGGAATTGGTAGACACGCAAGATTCAGGATCTTGTGCCCGTAAGGGTGTGGAAGTTCGAGTCTTCTCTTCGGCACCATTAAGGCCCTAACCCGTCCCTATCGGGATGGTTTTGAATATAGCCCCTCTCCCATGATGGGGAGGGGCGCGCCTGCGCCGGACAAACAGTCATAATAACTGCTTAACCCCGGCTCATCCATCCCCTGTGGAAAAGTGACATCTTGAACGCCGGGTCGCTCCGAAAAACGGGCGGATTAACGGATGAAAAAAGGCGGGGGATTTTTGGCCCCCGCCCGCATGTGGATTAAGTCAGAACGTGAAGACAAACATCGTATAGCCCCACGTAGAGACGTCGTTACCGGCGCCACGGTCCTTGGCGGCCTGGCCAGGATTGAACATCGAATACCCTGCCGTTATGGTTACGGACTTATTGTACGGATACGCCACCGTCAGGTCGATTTCCGAACCAACATCCTTTGAGGTCACCGCAGACGCCGCATACGAAGTGGCGCCCAACACCGTGGTGGCCGCGTTTTCGACCGCATTATACCAGCCGTCCCGCTCCTGGTTCAGTTGGAACATGTGGTAGGCGATCTCGGCGCTTACCGGCCCCGGCTTGGCATTCACCTTTACCGAAAGATCGTTCATGTTGCTCAGGCTGGCATAGTCCATATACCCGTAGTGGCCGTGGTTGGTGCCGAAGGGGAATGCAAACGTCTTGTGCACGGTGGCATCGGCTTTGTCATCGCCACTCCCCATATCGTACTCCGCGCCGATCCGCAGGCCGCCTATCACATCGGCGAAGGTGTACCCGCCCTTGACGGCGAGTGCCATGGCGGATTGGTTGACCGACGCGCTCCATTTGCCGCTCTGAGACATGCCTTCGGCCGTATAGTCGAACCCCGCCGCCTTGCCGGCCAAGCGGGCGCCATAGGTGTTGAGGTTGCGCGCCGTGTCGGTTTTCCAGACAAGATAGTAAACGTCAAGGCTGTTCGCCTCCCCAACCGGCCACACGGTGTAAAGACCGTACATGTCGTCATCGCTGGTGCTGCTACTTGCGCTTCCGTTTGTTTCCTTCAATTTGGCCAGAAAAAGGTCTATGCGCACCACATCCAAATGGGTGATCACCTTGTAAGCGTCGAATGCCCGGCCGGTATCGCCCCATCCGAAGCTACCGATAAGCCGTTGGTCGCCGTATACCATTTCTTGGCGACCTATTTTGAAGTCGACCGGGGCGCCGCCCACGTTCTCGAGCATGAACCACGCCTGATAAAGATCCAGCGATTGCCTGTCCGATCCCTTGGTGGCGTAAGCCCCGGTTGAACCGGCGGTGGTTGTGCAGGGGGTGCCGGCCGTAACCTGAGCCTGTGTACAAATCGTGGTGCCGCCGTAAGAAGTGCTGGTGTTGGCCGAGCTTTCGTTGGTGGCCACATCGCCCCAGGAGCGTGCATCCTGCGCCGAGATGTACGCCTTAACGCCGCTTTCCGTCTTGATGTCGAAATTCAGCCGAACTCGCTGGCCTATGAACCCTTTATTATCGTCGGTTGAGCTGTTAAAATCCTGATTGTTCCGCATCTCCGGACGAAAGCGTTCTTCACCCGAGATATTTAATTGCACCTGCTCGGCCAATGCGCGCCCTGCCAATGCAAACAGAAAACAGAGCAGAAACAGGCTAAATCGTCTCTTCATGCCATCCCCTTGCAAAAACTTTTTTCAACCCGATATCCCGCTTAAGATACTCTGGTTAAAAACCCCCAAAAACCCGGATATTTGAAAAGACACATTCTGGAAATCCGTTATTCTCAAGAGGCCGAGCGAATGTATCAGGATTCAAATCCGGAATGGATTTTATCATTACACAGGAACTTAG
>JAKAGL010000277.1 GCA_021815535.1 bacterium | reverse complement strand
GCCAGTTCCTGTATCTGCTTGCCCCAAAACCCAACCTTATTAATGATAAGTTTGAAGCCGTTGAACTCAGGCGGATTGTGGCTTCCGGTAATCATAACCGCGCCGTCGGTTTTCAAGTAGTACTCCGCAAAATAGAGAACGGGCGTCGGAACACGGCCAATATCAACCACATCGCAGCCAGCGGCGATCAGCCCCTTGGTTATCGATGCAAAAAGCGAATCCCCCGAAAGCCGCACATCGCGTCCCACAACAACGGTTTTTCCCTTGGCGGCGATCACCCGCGTGCCGAACGCACGGCCCAGCTTTTCAACCACATCGGGAGTAAGGTCTCTTTCCACCACGCCACGAATATCGTACTCACGGAAAATTTCCAGATTCATACTTCCTCCCTACGATTTATGCCGCGCATTGTGCCGCCTTTTTTTGGTCAAAATACCGTGCAATAAGTTCTTTCAATTCTTTCAAATCCTCCAAGTCCGTCACTTCCTGGCGGAAGCGCTTGGCGTCCGGCAATCCTTTCGAATAGTACATCATGTGACCGCGCAACGGACCGATGCACCGGCGCGCGCCGAAAAATTCTTCCATCCAATCGATGTGTTGCAGGATGGTGGCGGTGCTCTCCACGGATGGCGCCGCCTCGCCGCGCTTGATGGCGGAAAAAACGGAAGGGTGCCCGATCGCGCCGCGCCCTATCATTAAGCCGTTCACGCCGGTCCGCTCCAGCCACCGGCGTGCGTCGCCGGCGGAGTGAATATCGCCGTTGCCGATGAGCTCCATCTGCGGCAGGTCGGCGCGCAGTTGCGCCACCGCATCGTAGTCGATGGGGCCGCTGAAGGCATCCGCCACCGTGCGCGCGTGAACGGTGATCCGCCTCGCGCCGGCGTCGGCGGCAAGGCGGGCGACATCGAGTCCGGTCTTGCTCTGATGGTTCTTGCCGGTGCGTATCTTGATGCTTACCGGGGTTTTCACCGCGCCCACCACCGCTTTCACGATGCAGGCGGCAAGCTTCGGATCGTTCAGCAGCGCCGAGCCCGCGCCGTTCCGGGTGACCTTCTTTGCGGGACAACCCATGTTGATGTCGATAAAGAGAGGTTGCAGGCACTCCACGCGGCGCGCCGCCTCGGCCATCACCGCCGGGTCCGAGCCGAAAATCTGGATAGAGGCGGGGCGTTCCCCTTCGTGAATCGCGGCCATATCGTGGGTCCGCCTGTTCTCGCGTACCAATGCGTTGGCGCTGATAAGCTCGGTCACCACCTCGTCGGCCCCGAAGAGGCGCGCCACGCGGCGGAACGGTTGATCGCTGAACCCCGCCATTGGCGCGAGGATTAGCTTTACATCGGTATTTTGCATATCTTTTTATTGTATCGTAAAGCGGCCCCCGCCGCACGAAGGATATGGAGGGGAGCCAACCTGCCATTCATCAAGCGGCGTATGCAAAACTTGATAATTTGGCGTCAAATGACCTCTTTTTCAACGTTCACTTTTTGGCCTCACCTTTTAGTACCCATGTTTAAATTATATGGAATAAGAGGCTTAAAATAAGTTGCATGAAAATCCGTTGGCGTTGCGGCATCAATCGGCGGCAGGAGTGCCGCCGCTACCGAATACGGGCAAACGGCGAAGTGCCGCCGCCGACCGAACACGGGCAAACGGCTAAATACCGCCGCTACCGAATACGGGCAAACGGCTAAATACCGCCGCTACCGAATACGGGCAATCGGCGGAGGGCCGCCGCCGACCAGAAGAGGGGGATGTGCAACAGGAAAATGTCGCACCTACCGGGAATGCAGGAGAGGCGGCATCAGGACAAGCCCAGCAGCATTTTTGCGCGGGCGGCTATATCCTGATCGATGACCGGCTTGGGAATGAAATCCTGCACCCCAAGCCTGAAACACCTGTTGCGCGCCTCGGAGCTTTGGTCCGAGGTGACAACTATGATCGGGATGGAAGCCGTATTCATATCATCCTTAAGGTGGGTTATCAGTTCATACCCGTCCATCTCGGGCATGAACAGGTCAATGATCATCAAATGGGGATTCTCGAACCGGGCAAAGTTAAATGCCTCCCGCCCGTTTCTGGCCTCCACGATGTCGGCCTGCAATTCCCGCAGTTGAAACAATAACAGGTTGTGGACGACCTCGTCGTCATCGACAATAAGTATCTTCGGCTTTATATGAGGGAGCCGGATCAGGAATGTGCTTCCCTTGCCCTTGACGGATTCCACCGTCAGGGTTCCGCCGTGGGCCTCGACTATATCTTTGCTCAAGGGCAACCCCAGACCGGTGCCCTGCTCGCCCCCCGTTCCAACAGTGGATGTTTTGGTTTCGTATTCAAAAAGATGTTTCACCCGCTCCCCGTCAATGCCCATCCCCTCGTCCGCCACGCCGATCGCCGCCAGATCCGCTGAAGGGGCGAATATCCTGACCGTGGCGCCGGCCTTGGAGAACTTCAAGGCATTTGAGACCAGATTGTGAACAACCTCGTACAAAAGGCTTTCGTCCGCGAACAGCCGCGCCGATCTGGGCATTTCATTGACAAGCCGCACCCCTTTTCGTTCCGCAACGTGACTGAATTCTTCCACGGCCTTTACCGCCAAATAATAGGTGGAAACGAATTTCGGGTTGGGCTTCAGCTTCCCCGTTTTGACCCTGCTGACGCTCAGAAGGTCCTCTATGAGGTTCAACATGTTCTCACCGCTCGACTTTGCGGCCTCGATCAGCTTTTTGACATCCTTGGGGCTTAGGGAATTACTGCCGAGAAGATTGAGCATACCCATCATCATGCTCAACGGGCCGCGCAGATCGTGGGCGACCAGTGAAACAAACTTGTCCTTCAGCTTGGTCGCTTCCTCGGCGCTCTCTTTGGCGGCCAACAACGCCTCTTCCGCCCTCTTGCGGGCGGTGATATCGCGCGCGGCCGCAAACACGCCGCTGACTTTTCCGTCTGCATCCCGGTAGACCGATGCGTTGTAAAGCACCGATGTCACCCGCCCGTCCGGGTGCAGAAAATCAAGCGGGTAATCGATCACCTTTCCATCGCGGAATACCTGCCGATACCCCTCGCGCGCCTTGTCCCGGTTGGTAAAGTATCCGGAGAAATCCGTGCCGATAAGCTCTTCCCGCGGATACCCGGTAAGAGCCTCGGTTGCGGTGTTCACGTCGGTGATGTTCCCATCCGGCCCT
>JAKAGL010000276.1 GCA_021815535.1 bacterium | reverse complement strand
GCGTTTATCTGGCCAACATGCTGCCGAAAAAGGCCGTTGAACTGAATGCGGCGGGGGCGGCGGTATACGGCCCGGATTTTACCGTGCGGACAAAATACACCGCCAACGGCGATGAGGAATATATCCCCGCCGCACTGGCCGGAGCCATCGGGGAAAAAATCGCCAGTGGCGAAGCAGTGGCGGAAAAACACCGCACATCCCAGGGGGCGTACGCGGCGGTTTTCATCCCCATCCTTGCCGCCGATGGCAGGGTGGAGGGGGCGGCGCTCGTGGCCCACTCGATAGAGCCGTGGCTGTTCGAAAAGATCGAAACCATCACCCGCACCACCAAGGAATACCGCCAGATGCAGTTACGCAAACTGCCGATCAAGATGATGTATGAAGTCACGCTGGGGGTGGTGACGCTGGTGGTGATCTTCGGCGCCATCTGGTTTGGCTATTACCTCGCGCGGGAGATCACCACCCCGATCCAGAAATTGGTCGATGCCACCCGGAAGGTGGCGGAAGGGGACCTTTCGGTGCGCGTGGAGGAAAAATCACGCGATGAGATCGGCTTTCTGGTGCAGTCGTTCAACCGGATGACGGAAGAGCTGGATACCTCGCGCCAGAAACTGGACGCCAACCACCGCGAGATGGTCGGCGTCAACCAGGAACTGGACCGCCGCCGCCGCCATATCGAAACGATCCTTTCCACCATCGCCGCCGGGGTGATCTCCATCGATCACCGGGGACATGTCACCACCTGTAATCCTTCGGCGGCCGCCATCCTGCATCTCGACGTGGCCGACCCGCGCGGAAAATATTACGAGGAGATATTTTCCCACGCCCAGCTCGATCCGATCCGCTCCATCGTGCGCGAAATGGGAAAGAGCCGCAAAGAGAATTTCAAGCAGGAGACACAGCTTACCGTGGACGGCGTCACCCGGACGTTGCTGGTACATATTTCGACACTGAAAGACCAGTATGGCGTCTTCATGGGAATGGTGGTGGTGTTTGAAGACCTCACCGCCATCATCAACGCCGAGAAGACCGCCGCCTGGCGCGACATCGCCCAGCACCTCGCCCACGAAATAAAGAACCCGCTCACCCCCATCAGGCTGAACGCCGAACGCCTGCGCCGAAATTACGAGAACGACCGCGCGGCGTTCGACCGGAACTTCGATTCGGCCACCCGCGTCATCATCCACGAGGTTGAGGTGCTGGTGGGATTGGTCGACTCGTTCTCGCGCTTTGGCCAGCTGCCGGTGGCAAAGCCGGAGATGCATCCGCTGCACCTGCTGATCGAAGAGGTGGCCCAGATGTTCCACGGGATGAAACAGGATGTGGCCGTGCGGACCTATCTCGACCCCTCCATCCACGAGGTGCGGCTGGACCGCGAACAGATGCACCGTGTTTTCCGCAACCTGGTGGAGAATGCCGTCACCGCGGTTGAAGCGGGGGGCGCCGTCGAAATAAAGACCCGCCGGGTGGATGGCGGCGGCCGGATACTGATAGAAGTGCGCGACGATGGCCCTGGCGTCGACCCCGCCAACCTCGACAAGATATTCCTTCCCTATTTTTCGACGAAGAAGAAGGGAACCGGCCTCGGCCTCGCCATTGTCAACCGCATCATCGCCGACCATCAGGGGACCATCACCGCCAAAAACGTGCAGCCCCACGGCCTGCTTGTCTCCATCGAAATCCCCGCCGCGTAATTCCCGCGCCGCGTTTCCTTTCCCGTTGTTCCGCCTGATGGGGAATGGTAACATGCCTCCCCATGACAAAAAGGGCGGACCCGCGGACGAACGATCTTTCGTGCCGTTATGTGAACATACAGATGGATTATCCCACCAAGCGCGGCGGTATCGACACGTTCCTGTGGTACCTCTATCACGGCAATGCGCAGGTGTATATCGGCAAGGACGGCGAGTGGTACCTGCTGGTTCCCTCCAGTTGCGTTCATCTCGCCAAGGACCGGCGCTGCCGGTTGGAAGGGGAGCAGCCTGATTACTGCACGCAGCACGGGCATATCAAGGCCTCCAGCATACATGACGTCGCCAAACATGTTTTTACCAACGAGGCGGAACTGCTGGGATACCTGAAAGAGCACCGCCCAAAACTGTTTGCCCGGCTGCCCGGGGCCACGCGCGCCGTGGTGGAGAAGTAGCCATGCCTCGCGCGCCAAAGATCAAACCGAATCCCTGCGATTCATGTCCCGCCGCCTGTTGCGCCTACCTCAACATCGTGGTGGACAACCCCCGCACCCCCGCGCTGGTGAACGACATGCTCTGGTACATATATCATCAGGCCAGCGAACTGTATCTCGACGTTGACGGCGATTGGAGCGTGGTCTTCCACCAGAAATGCATCCATCTCGACGAAAGGAACCGCTGCGTAATTTATGAGCGCCGCCCCACCGTCTGCCGCCAGTTTTCGGCAGACGGATGTCACGGTGATGACTTCACCGAATCGGTCAAGAAGCATTTCAGGACGGAACGCGATTTTATCGGGTGGATCAAGAATAACCGGCCCGCGCTGTTCAAGCGGCTGAAGCCGGATGTGCGGCGGATGGCGAAATAGGATTGTTCCGTTCAGGGCTTCAGCGGTTGCATCTGCGGGGCGCGGAATGTGGAGCTTCCTTTTTCAAAGCGCGGTATCTTTGATATACTTCAATCTTTAACATTAAGGAGTGGTTTTCCATGGCCAACCGGCGCCAGTACCCCACCAAGGAACCAGCTGTTCCAAAGGACGTGATGGACAGCTTTTTTGAAAACGGCGGGCGGACTTTCCATTCCGGAACCAGGGGATGGATACCGCCGGTGGATATTTATGAGACCATCGGGGAGGTGGTGATTCATGCCGAGCTTCCCGGCGTTGGAGAGAAAGACGTCAATATCGAGATGAGCGGGAATTACATAACGATCCAAGGAAGACGGATGATAAAGGAAGGACGCGTGCGGTATATCTGTATGGAGCGGAGCTACGGCCACTTCCAGCGCACATTACGCCTGCCGGTTATCGTGAAAAAGGACGAGGTTCATGCCGAGTACCATCTCGGCGTGTTGACCATCGTGGTGAAAAAACAAAATGGGCAAAGCCCTTCGTACATCCGCGTGGAAATAGAATAATGAACCAGCCATATACCCTGATACATGATTGCATGGAAAAAGCGTTGAGGGACGAGCCGCTCACGGCCGCCGAGGCCCTGGAGATAGTC
>JAKAGL010000275.1 GCA_021815535.1 bacterium | reverse complement strand
CGCGTGGTGGCGCGGATCGCCGGCCGCCAACCCGAAGTTCAGGAAGGGCTTCGGAAGATTCGGGGCGTCAAAAAGGTGGATTGTCTCACTCCGGCCGAGACAGGCGTGGGAACCAGCAAATACGCAATAGAATTTGAAATGGATAGCCAGTCTTCAAATCTTGTGGCCCGGCTTGCCGGGGAGCGTCAATGGGATCTGTATGAATTAACTCCCATGAAAATGAGCCTTGAAGACATATTTATCCGCATTGTGACCGAAGAGGAGACAAAGCAGTGAGGAATTTCTTTTTTATACTGACTAAGGAAATACGGTCGTATTTTTACTCGCCCGTGGCGTTTGTTGTCATAACGATATTCACCATGTTGGTCGGGTACTATTTCTATAATATATTCGCAGCATTCAGCACCATCAGCTTCCAGGCCCAAACCGACCCGATGATCGCCAGCCAATACGGCGTGTTGAACGTCACGGAATACGTGATTCGGCCATTCTTTGGCGTGGTGAGTATTGTAATGCTTATCATGCTTCCCATGCTCACCATGCGGTCGTTCTCTGAAGAGAAGAAAACCGGCACCATCGAACTGCTCCTTACTTACCCGTTGAAGGATGTTGAATTGGTGTTGGGAAAGTTTGCAGGTTGCATGGGGATATTCGCCATAATGCTCTCCCTTTCGTTCCCATGTCTTTTGCTTGTCGCGTTCTTTGGTGATCCCGAATGGGGCGTCATCATATCTGGTTATGGCGGGCTATTGTTTATGGGGGGGGCGTTTATATCGCTTGGCTTGTTTATGTCATCCCTCACCGAAAACCAGATCATAGCGGCGGTGCTTTCTTTTTCCTCTCTCATGCTTCTTTACATGGTCGGTTCTTCGGCCGGATTTGTCGGTGAAAAAATGGGCGCCCTTTTGGAGTATGTTTCGATCCTTTCGCATTTCGAAACTTTTGCGAAAGGGGTGCTGGACACATCGGATATCACCTACTACTTCCTCTTTGCGGTGTTCTTCCTGTTCCTCAGTATGCATTCGCTTGAATCGAAGAGATGGAGGGCATAGTTTAAATGTATCGTATAGTAATTCCCGCCATTTTGGCGTTTGCCTTCCTTGTTGGTGGTGCGGCGATGTATGCCATTTCCGGCGTCATGACGCTCATGGCCGCCGGTGCGCTCTGGGTAGGGCTGATGTTGGCCCTGTTTCTCCTGTATGTTCGGTTTGAGGATATCAAGAAGCTTTTATTGAAGAAGAGCGCCAAGTACGGGGCCAACATGGCGATCATGGTGTTGGTATTTTTCGTCATCGTCATCTTCACGGGTTTTCTGAGCGACGCCCATAAAAGGCGTCTCGATCTGACGCGGTCGGGCCGGTTCACTCTTTCCTCCCAATCCCAAAAAATTGCGGCTTCTTTGACCACTCCGATCAAGGCGGTGGCTTTCTACCGCAGCGAATCCGGCACGTTGCATGCCAAGCAGCGCCAGACCATGAGGGATTTGCTGGAGGAATACGCAAACCTCTCGCCGAATTTCACTTTCACCTTCATAGATCCGGACCAAAACCCCGGATTGGCAAGCAAATACGGTGTTTCTGAATACCGGATCGTGCTGCTGATGTCTGGCACCAAGCAGATCAAAATCGCCAATGAACGCGAAGAGACGATCACCAACGGCATCATTAAACTGTTGCAGAGCAAACAAAAGATCGTCTACTTCGTCAAAGGGCACGGTGAAAGAGAGCCGGGCTCGTCCGGTAAATCGGGATACCATGCCGCCACGACCGCTCTGCTGAACCAAAACTTCGACGTGAAGGAACTGGCTCTCGCCGAAGTTAAGGAAGTTCCGGCTGATGCCTCCGTTGTGGTAATTGCCAGTCCCGAACGCGATATGGCGGCCGAGGAACTGCAAAAGCTTGACAACTATTACAAGCAGGGCGGCGCCCTGTTCGTCGAGATCGATCCCGGCCATCCACCGGCTTTCCGGCGGTGGCTTGAAACATACGGCTTTAAAATCGGCGATGACGTTATTATTGACCAGCAGAGCCAATTGTACGGCGCGAACAACCTTACTCCGGTTGTCTACGCCTATCACAAGAAGCATCCGCTTACGCAGGATTTCAAGCTGATGTCGTTCTTCCCCATTGCAGAGACGGTTTATATAGACGAGGATCCGAAGCTGGGCCGCTACCAATTGGCTCTGACCGGCCCCAATAGTTGGGCCGAGACGAACAAGAAGCAGATTGAAAGCGGCGATGTAAGCTACGATGAGGGGAGCGATAAACGCGGCCCCTTGCCCATTATGTCAGTAGCAACCGTCCATGCGCAGGGTGGCGAAGACACCGAAGGGGGCAAGAGGGAGAAATACGGGAAGATTATTGTGGTCGGAGATTCGGACTTCGCCAACAACACCAATTTCAACCTCGGCGGTAACGGCGATCTTTTCATGAATACCATAAGCTGGCTTGCCGAAGAGGCCGACCTGGTGGCCGTGCGGGCGCGTAAAAAGGATATGACCCCGGTGGTTTTAACGGCGGCGCAGGGAAGAGCGATTTTTTGGCTTCCCGTGGTTATGATTCCGTGCACGATCCTTCTTGCCGGAGTGGGGATTTACAGCAAACGAAGATGGTTCAGGTGATGAAAGGCCGACGGAGCATTGAATGAGGTACTTTAAGAAGACTTTCATCTGGATAATCGTCTTGGTGGCGATTGGCGGCTATACGATGCTTGACTTCAAGTCCACCAAGATTGAGGAACAAAAGAAGGAAGAGGCATCCCGCCTCCTCCCTTTTACCGCGGATCAGGTGCTTGCTATAACCATTAAAAAGGACTCGGGCACCCTGGAGCTTGAGAGATGGGATAAGGGTTGGAAGATCATCTCTCCTATAAAGGCAATGGCCAAAAATGAGACGGTTGAACATTTCATCAAGGAAGTAACCGATTCCCGTAACGACTCGGATTACGTTATGGACCCTAATCCCACCCCCGAGCGATTGGCTGAATTCGGACTTACCACGCCTCCCATTACCCTTACCCTCAAAGTGGGGAAAGAACTGAAGGAGCATACTATTTTCTTCGGCATCAGGGCGCCCATGATGGGGGTTGCGTATGCTCAGTTGCAGGGGCAGAAACAGGTATACCGGGTTAATGCGGATTGCCGTTCGGAAGCCGACAAGGATGCCTATTACTTCCGCGACAAATCCGTGCTGAAACTCAATCCCGTTATG
>JAKAGL010000274.1 GCA_021815535.1 bacterium | reverse complement strand
CATTTGGTAAAAAGCATGGCGTTTCCGCTTTTACCGACATGGATGAGTTGGTGGCAAAGACCTCACCCGACGTGTTCAATATTCTCACACCTTCGGGATTGCATGCGCAGAATATTTTAGACCTCATAAAATATGAAAAACATTTTGTGGTGGAGAAACCGTTGGCGCTTCGCCTTGACCAGATCGACCGCATCCTGGCTGCGTCCGATGCCAAGGGGTTGAAGATTTTTGTGGTAAAACAGAACCGGTTCAACACCCCCGTCGCCAAGCTTCACGAAGCACTTGAAAAGGGGCGTTTCGGCAAACTTGTGATGGGAACGGTTCGCGTCCGCTGGAGCCGCAACCAATCTTATTACAACGAAAAAAGCTGGCGTGGCACCTGGGCATTTGACGGCGGCGTTCTGACCAATCAGGCCAGCCACCACATAGACATGCTGTTGTGGATGATGGGGGATGTTGAAAGCGTCATGGCAAAGATTGCCACCCGCTTGGTGGACATAGAAGCGGAAGATACCGGCGTGGCGCTACTGAAATTCAAAAACGGGGCGTTGGGGATCATCGAGGCGACCACCGCGACCCGCCCCAAAGACATCGAAGGCTCCATCAGCGTTTTGGGCGAAAAGGGCTCTGTTGAGGTGGGCGGGTTTTTCGTCAACGAACTGAAGGTCTGGAATTTTGCCGAACCCGATCCGATGGATGACGACATCTGGGAAAAGCACGCCAAGGTGCCTAACGAACCGGCCTGGAACCATGCACAGTTCTTCCGCGATGTGGTGGCATCGCTGAAAACCGGCAAAAAGGGTCTTATTGACGGCATCGAGGGGCGCAAATCGATTGAACTGATCAACGCCATTTACGAATCAGCTGAAACGGGGAAGGAAGTCCAACTGCACTTCACCCCCTCCCACTGCAAGCTGGGAATCATTAATGATAAGTGATACGACGATCATTTATCCCGGTGTGAAGCTGGGAATGAACGTGATTATAGAGGATTTCTGCATCATCGGCGCGCCGCCGCGCGGTACGAAGCCGGGCGAGATGGAAACCATTCTAGGCGATGATGCGGTGATCCGTTCACATACCGTTATCTACGCTGGAAACCGCATTGGAAACAAATTTCAGGCCGGAAACAAAGTGAATATCCGCGAGCTTAATGAGATCGGCGACAATGTGAGCATAGGAACCCTCTCGGTTGTTGAACATCATGTGAAAATTGCCGACAGGGTGCGCATTCACACACAGGTATTTGTTCCTGAATACTGCGTGTTGGAGGAGGGATGCTGGATTGGCCCCAATGCGGTGTTGACCAACGCCAAGTATCCGAACCAGCCTGATACGAAGGACCATCTAGAGGGTGTGACAGTGAGGAGAGGCGCAGTGGTTGGGGCTAATGCGACAATCTTGCCGGGGGTTTCACTGGGGGAGGGGTGCATGGTCGGGGCAGGAGCCGTGGTGTGCGCCGATGTTGAAGTGGGAGTGATTGTTGCCGGCAACCCTGCAAAGATGATCCGCCGCCGCTAAATCCAATTCTTTTCTGTCCGCCCCGTTGATGTGGTAATATTCGGATATGCCATCGTACCACAGCCGCCGGGCCTGATGGACGTTGCACAAGGTGGTGCTCGAAGTTCAATTTAGCTGTTCTCCCAGCAGGTATGACCGGTATAATCCCGACAAGTGGTGGGAAAACCGCAAGGACATCATGAATGTGTTTACCGGATACCTGAAATTTATGGGGTATTATTTTGAAATGTCTACCAACACGCACATCGATTCATATAATTAAGAACGATTAAGGAATGGGTATGCTGTTCAACAGGCTGCGGCGGATATTGTTTTATCCTGTACTTCTTATGGCGTGGTTCGGTCCTCACCGCCGGTTTCGCGCATTTTGCCACCGGTTGATGGGCATCAAGATCGGGAAAAACACGGAGATTGGTTATTTTGTATCCCTTGATATGGAATATCCCGAATTGGTAGAAATCGAGGATAACGTTTGCATCGTTAATGGCGCCATCATCGTCGGCCATGACCATAGTTATCGCTATTCACGCGGCCTGCCGGACCGTTTTGGCAAGGTGACGATTAGACACCATGCATTTATCGCGGGGAATGCGGTGGTGCTTCCCGGTGTCACCATTGGTTGCCGGGCGATTGTCGGCGCTGGCGCGGTGGTGACGAAAGATGTGCCGGATGATGCGGTGGTAATAGGGATTCCCGCCCGAATTCTAAAGGATGGAGACAAAACAGCCCGATGAGGTTGTTTATAACAGGCGCCACCGGCTTCATCGGCGCCAGCCTATTGGCTTATGAAAAGTTCGGGCATCATGAATTGGTTTGCCTTGTGCGGCCGGATTCCCGAGGTATTCCCATTTCTCCCAATAACCATTTGAAAGTTCATCGGGGGCTGGTTTCCGCCACCGATCTTAAAGGGTGTGATGCGGTTATTTTTCTTGCCGGGCGTGCGCACATAATGAGGGACAGCGCGACGGATCCTTTGACGGAAAACCGTGCGGTGAACCGCGACCTTGCCCTTGCGCTTGCCGCTATGGCCATAGAAGCGAGTGTGCCAAAATATATTTATTTAAGCAGCGTTAAGGCATTTGGCGAAGCTTCTGCAGTCGTCGGCACAGTGGTGGGTGAGAATGATCCGTCGTCTCCAAAAGACCCCTACGGCATCAGCAAACGGGAGGCAGAAGAAGGCTTGGCCCGGCTTTATGGGGGGCGGCACGGGGTGCATTGCGTAGTATTGAGGATTCCCATGGTTTACGGCCCCGGCAACAAGGGAAATATGCTTTCCCTGCTGAAAAGTGCGTCACGCGGTCACCGGCTGCCTTTGGGGGCGGCTAAACGAAAACGGAGCATGCTGTATGTAGAAAATTTATGTGATGCGATTGTGACCATTTTGAACCGCCGTTCGTTATCTGGTATCGCCACCTACTATCTCACTGACGGTGATGATATGACCAGCGCCGGGTTGTACGAGGAAATTTATTCCGCTTTTGGCGGGCACAAAGGAACGTATTACATGCCTGAGGGAATTTTCAGGTTCGTTGGCATCATCGGCTCGGCCTGTGAAAGGTTTTTAGGGCAGAGTGTTCCCATAAACGCCGGAGTTGTTTCCCGTCTCTTTAATGAATTCCGTTTTTCTTCGGAAAAATTTCGCAGCGACTATGGATGGCAACCACCAGTTTCCTTTCGTGAAGGCGTTCGAAAAAGA
>JAKAGL010000036.1 GCA_021815535.1 bacterium | reverse complement strand
AACCAACATCGGCTATCGATGGCGGCAGCATATCGTTCACCACTATCAGCGGATCGCCTTTTTTGCAGTTAACTTCCTGCAGAATATCCACAAGCGGCTTCCCGGCTTTGGGCATCAATTGGTTGATACGCGCTTGGTGATCCAGACGGAAGGTCTCGCTGAAAAAACGGTGCAAATTCGGGTTTCCCCACGTCACGATAAAGAAGACGCCGATCATGGGGATCAAAGCCGCCCACAGGGTGAGCCGTTGAACCGGCTTATGCCTGAACGCCGCCATTACCGCGAGCGCGCAGGTGAAATGAAGGGGGGCAAGGTTGAGAATGTTGCTTTCGGAACTGCGGCAGATGAAATAACTGGAGGTGCTCCAGAAAAGCCCCAATATTCCAACCAGCGCCGGCCAAACCGCAAGCCGATCCCTGAAGGCCGCGGCGGCGCAGATGGAAACGGCGGTGAAAAGCAACAACAGCCCCCATACGCCGCCCCGCGGGTCAATGGGAAACGCGCCGAAACCGCCGCTATACGCCATGGCGAAATCGATAAAGGCGTACCAATCGGGAAAATGCCCCAGACCTGCGAGGTAATATCCGTTAACCGCTAAAAACAAAATGAGCACCGGCAAGAGGGAAGATAAGAAGATCAGCGCTGCCCGCCACGGCAGATGGATATTTGCGGTTCCATAACGCTGTTTGGCGGTTTCCCACGATAACCACAAAGATTGGGGCAGCCAAATGCTGAGGCTGTAGATCATGCTTTCGGCGCTCCAAAGGCAGCCAACCGCCACCGTCAGGGAACCGGCCCAAAAACGCACCCGCCGCGCGCCGCCGCCGTTGTTCCCGGATACGATATTCCAATAGCTCCATGCCAGAAGAAGATACGAAACAATGTACCTCATTCCACCGATGCTGGGAGTTGTGTTCAATCCGGCAAGTTGCGGCGTACCGCCCGACACCATAAAGGCCATGGTGATGGTTACGAATATGCCGGCCACCGCGCCGAATGGATCCGGCCTGAGCGACCGCACCATCCCGTACATGACAAGTGCGCATACCAATTGAAACGCAGAGGATGCGGCATACAGGCTGAAGTGAACCGACTTAAAGGGCAAAACCGCCACCAGAAGAATATTCAGAAATCCGTATTGGCTCGGCACATCCCATAAAAGCCAGCCCCCTTGGCGGACCAACGCCGCGGCGCCAACAAAGAACTCGTGGTTTTCGTTTATGGAATCGGGCGCCCGGAATGCTGCCAGCGCCAAAACGGTTATCAGCGCGACCTCCGCCAGAATACGTGGAATGGAAAGAATACGGGAAGCGGCGGGATGAACCGCTTCGTGGGGCCGGTACCAGAAAGCGAAGGCGGCCGCCAGCACCACCGCCAAAATCTGTTGCGCACCGCCGGTGACAAACCGGCTGACCGGCGCAAGCCGGAAATACAGCCCCCACGCCGCAAACATCACCGCCAGGATGAATATCGACCTGCCATGCTCTTTCCAGCCATGCCGCGACAACCCCTGGGCGCCGCCGAGGAAGAACCAACTGGTCAAAGCAAATACGGCCAATAACGGAATATCGCCCCCCGGGATGAAAAAGAAGCAAAACGCCACAGCGGCGAGTGCGGAACCTTGCCGGAGAAGTTCCAATACCGGGTGCATCTTCACGGACCGGAATAAGAAGTAACCGGCATGAAGAAGCGGGGTAAAAACGCCGCCGATAAGCATATACTGCGCCCACTCATACGATTCCCCGCGAAACGGCAATATGAGACAACCAAAGCCGAGGACGGCGAGAGCCATTCCGAAACCGGACATCAAATTTAAATAGGCGTTTCCCGGCTCTTCACTGTTTTGCGGTTTCCCCATCACAAAATGCTATGCGAGGCTGAAAAACAACACAAGTTATTTAACCCCCTCTTTTATCTTCGGGGCCAAATTAATGGCATGACAATTTTTGTCATGTTGGACAATTTTTAGCCCGATTCAGCCTCACTATTTTCATACGAGCGGGGCAGGGGCTGGAGGTCGGTTATTTCATTACCAAATTGATTTATATGGTAATATAGCCCCAATACTAAGGGTGGCAATCACACATTTTCATCTTGGCCTGAAACCTGCACTGAAACATTTGCAAGTATTTAACGGCGTGGCAAAACGCCAAAGCGATTAACTTTTTAGGAGGTAAAAACGTATGTTCAAAAACACCCTTAAGGGCGAGAAGGGCTTCACGCTCATCGAGCTGCTGGTCGTCGTGGCGATCATCGGTATCCTGGTCGCGATAGCCATCCCGCAGTTCGCCAACTATAAGAAGCAGGCGAATGACAGCGCGGCTGAATCGGATGTGCGCAACCTGGCGGTATCGGAAGAATCGTACTACGCCACCAATAACGCGTACACTACCGATGCTACGCTTCTTGGCAACGCCGGTTTCAAGGCAACCAAGAATGTCACCACTGCCCCGGCATTGACCGACAAAACTGGTGCGGCCAGCACCACCGCTTTCCAGATCACCGGTTTTCACTCCGGCGGCACCAAGACCTACACCTGGATGTCCGACAGCGGCGGTATGCAGTAACTCTCTAAACGTATAAACGTTTTAAAGGCATGGGGTTTCGACCCCATGCTTTTTTTTTGCCTGCAGGCAGGCCTGTAGATAGATACCATGCTGGACAAACGGGCGGCGGCGGGATGGAAGGATGCACACATTTAAATGTATTCCCGGCCTAAAGAAGCCCTGCTATCATCACTTCATGCCATTAACCGTTTCAGCGGAGCTGGATGCCAAGAGCCTTTTTTCCTGTTGTGCGCTTTTTAAAGAACGGATGACGGCGGCCTTTTATTTCAACAATGCAAACCGGGAAAATTGATGGCCCATTTCATGTTCCTGCTCGCCGCCGCCGGCGGCCTTCTGGTTCTCTTCGCATTGGCCGGGGCCGCCCTTGCGTCTCCCCTCCCCTCTGCCCGGTCATGGGCGGCGCGCATTGGCATCGGCGCATCGCTATTCATCTTCCTGTCCGTATTCCCCCACTTTTTCATCAACGGCTTCACCGTCACGTTAGGCGCATTTTTATTGGTGGCGCTTGCGGGGCTTCGCTGGGTTTCATTTAAGCCGCCGCTACGCTTCAGCGCGCGGCTCTTTTGGTGTCTGGCGCTGGCAAACCTGCTGCTGCTTGCCTTTAGCGCCGCACACAACAACGGGTTGGGCGATCACGACCCATACGAACATGCGATGGGAATATCATATATCTATGAGACCGGCTCCATTTTTCCCGGCGCGGATGACAGAGCCGTCTTTGGAACGCTCGATCCCTACCCTCCCGGGTATGACGCGGCGGCGGCAACTGTGGCGAAGTTTTTCGGCTCGGTGGCGGACGGGATACGGATATGGAGCATTGTGGCGGCGGCGCTATTTCCGCTGGCCGTACGGTTCTTTGCCCGTTCCCTGGGTCTTTCGGGCGCCGTTGCAAATCTGGCGGGGGCTTTCGTTTTGTTGCTGCCCCCCGCCCCCACGCACTTTGCCTGGACTCATACGCTGGCGCTCAGCCTGGGGTTTTTCGCCGCTGGCGCGCTAATGCAAACGGTGAGGAACACAAAATGGACACCTGCAACCGCCGTGTCGCTCGCGGCGTTCGGCCTTACGGCGACCTCTGAGATCATCTATTCGTTGCCGCTTTTTTTCGCCGTGATGTCGATCGCCGTGCATCGGCGCAAATTGGCCGCACCGGTTGCGGCGGTGGCGGTGTCGCTGCTCCTTTTTTCGGGATGGGGAATACATCTGTTCAATTACAATGATGGCGGCGTACGGGCGATAACCTTTTCCGGTTTTAACATCCAGCGCACTCATTACGATGCGCTCAGGGAGGCGCGCCCCTGGTACCGCGAACACCGGGGGAACGCGCGCCCCTATGCCGCGTGGGAGTTTCTGGCGCCGCCGTGGATAAATTATTTCAATATTCCGGTCGGTTTCCCTGCCGCCCTGTTTATTCCCTCGCTGTGGGGCTTTTGGCTGCTATGGCGGCGCGGCATCTTTTGGCCCGCGGCCTGCTTTGTCTTTTACCTGTTGATGGCGCAGGGGGAACTGCTCCCGGTTGAATTTTTCCCCCACCGCGCCTGGAGCTATTTAGCGTTGCTGGTTGCTTTCGGCGCCGCCTATACGGCATGGAGATACCGCGGCAGGACACCGCATGTGCTCCTCACCGCGATTTTCGCGCTGTCGATAGGTCATGCGGTGGCGGTGCGCGGACGGATAGAGCTGGCCGCATGGGGCAATGAGGTGTTCTCCTTTCAAGGGGAAAAAGATGCCTACTATTCCCTTCCCGATATTTTGAAAAACCAAAAAACTTATCCCGTAGCCGGAGGAACGCGCTTTGGCTATATCCCGGCGTTCGGCGGGCGAACCACGTTTTGGAAACCGGCGGAAAAGAATGCCCAGTCACTGTTTATGCTGAAAAACGACGCGGCGGCCGTCGCCGCGCTGGAAGGGGCGGATTACCGGCATATTGTGATAGATTCGGAGGCGGACCTCACGCTGGGAGCGGGAAGTTCCGAGCGGATATTCGCCTCACTTGCGTCAAACTCCAACTGGCGGCTGGTAAATAGGGCAGACGGCTTCGCCCTCTTCTCCCGCAAGTAATATCCCTTTATTCCGATGGTCAAAGCCGGAGGCGGCTTAGCAAATCTGTACCTGCCATAAAAAGACTCTGCTATCATCAAGCCATGCCTGTTCCCGGAAAGATCCTCCTGGTAAATAATTTCCGCACGCGCCGCATCCTGTTCTTCGTGCTGCTTCTTGCGGCGGGGCTGGTAACTTTCCGCCCCGGCATCAACGCCAAGATGACCGGGGATGCGCACATGCTTATCTACCACAACCCCTTGGTCACTATGCCAGGCGGCATCCTGCATATCTTTCAGGGAGATTTCTGCCGCGGGTGCGGCGTGGATATGCCAGTCAACATCTCCACCGGCTTTTACCGGCCGCTGGTCAACGCCGTTTTTTGGCTGGAGTACCGCTTCGCCGGCACCAACGACGCCGTTTACAACTTCGACCAGATACTGTTCCATTGGGCATGCGCATTAATGGTGTTCTTCTTCGCGGCGCGGTTGCTGCCGGAAAAACCCATGCTCCCCTTCATTGCCGCAACGCTCTTCGCCCTGCACCCCGCAAACGCCTATGCCGCCACGCGCGACGTGCGGTCAGATCTGCTCTGCCTGCTCTTCTACCTCGGCGCACTTATCGCTTACCTTCGCGCATTTTCTCCCGGCGCGATGCCGCACAAGGGATCGATCCTTTTGGCGATCGCCTGTTACATCGGCGCGATCCTGAGCAAGGAGATGGGGGTCACACTCCCCGCCGTGCTGGTAATGCTCCACTTCCGCCTGCGCCATGCCGAAGGACGGCCTTTGCGGGAAATGCTTTACACCATCCCCTTTTGGCTTCTCTTCGCGGTATACATGGCGATGCGCGCCATTCTGATTCCGCATGGCGGGGAAAGCCCTTACCTGGCGTTCTACTCGTCCGCCACGCTCTACATCAACGCCATAAAAAATTCTGCCATCTATCTCCTGCGCTATTTCCTGCCGCTGGGAGCCGAGTACCCCACGCTGTTGCCGAAAATGGTGAATTTCATCGACCCGTCATTCACCGACCCGCTGTTATACCTTTCACTGGCCCTACTTCTGCTCATCACCGGCGCGGCCCTGATCAATATCCGCTGTCATCCCACGGCGGCGTTTTTGACCTTCTTCATGCTGATCGCCATGACGCCCCTGGCCGTAGTCACCCGCATTACCGACATTGCCGACATAAACGTTCTCAAAGCGCCCGAACGGTTCATGTACATTCCCTCTGTTCCGCTGCTGATGTTGGCGGCGCTGTTTCTGCAAAACGTCTGGACCCGCCTGCGGACGGATGCGGCGAAAAAAGGGGCGGCCGTCGCGGGGGCATGCGCGGCGCTATTCCTGGGATCCCAATCCAATACCCACACCGTGGCTATCAACAGCGATGTGGCGGTGCTGAAAAGCCTGTACCTGTTTCCGCAGGATCGGCTGACGCCAAAAATGCGCGCCCTGCGCGACTGTTTCTATGTTCAGTTTGTGGATATACCCAAACACCGGTATGCCGATGCGGAACAGCGGATGGCCGATGTGCTGAAAAACAATCCATCCATGCCCATACCCTATGCCGAACTGGGATTTATATATATGGAGACAAAACGGTGGGAACTGATTCCGGCTGTCGCATCGCAGTGGAACAACCTCACCCCTGAAGACGTTTACAACCTCCGAAAACAAAACCCGACCTTCCAGAACGAGTATCTTGGCGTTTATCACAATTTCCCTTTTATGTTGGGAATGGCTGCGGCGCACCGGGGGAACGCGCGCCAGGCAGCGGACCTTTTCTGTTCCGCGCTCCGGCGGGGATTTAAAGAGGAGCAGGTCATCAGCGAACTGCGGGAGAACTATCTGTTGAATGGCCCGCCCCAATGCCGTACCGCGGCGGACGAGACGCTTTGCATTAAAAACGCCGCCGTGCCCGATCTTGCAGAATGGCGTCAGCCTCTTGACCCGGGCCGGTGCGAGGACTGGAAGAAGTTTTTTTAGATGGCCGGGCCACGCCGGTGCGCGACGTTCCGCTTCTGAAACAGCCCCGATCCGTATTACCATACATTCATGAAACATCGTGCGGCGGGCCGAATTCTCGCCATCTTTCTTATTCCGCCGGTATCGGGCCTGCTGGCATTCACCAGCGCCCTGCTGTTCGGCACAAACGCGGCGGCGCCGGTCGCCGCCCTGGGCATGGCCTGCGCGCTCTGTGCACTCATCTTCTTCATCTTAAAGGGAGAGCTGTTCGCGGGAATTCCCCGCTGGGGAATCGTGTTATTCACTCTGGCCGCGCTGTTCCTTTTTTGGATATCATCGGTTCCCCCGTATTGGCGCGACGACCTTATCACCCACATGGGATTGCCGCGGCTGGCATTGATCCAGGGAAAGTGGCCGTTTCCCCCATTTCAGCCAGCCGCATTCGCCCCCGACCTGTTGCTGCCGCTTAATCTTGTCTTCGTGGCGTACGGCATCGATTGGGGAGCCTCATACATTTCCGTTTTTTACATATTGGCCACCGCACTTTTCACCGCGCACTGGGCGGCTGGCGAAGCCGGAATGCGCTGGGGCATCGCCGCCGCCGCGGCGATCCTTACGCTAGGCATCGTATTCCGGCTTGCCACGGCATCCTATTCCGACCCCGTAGTTATGTTTTTCAGCGCGGCCGGCTCGTTTTACTGGTACGAATGGCTCAAGACACGGGGCCGCTCGGCAGCGGTAATTGGGGGGCTGGCTTTCTCGGCGGGCGCGGCGGTCAAATACAACGCCGGCCTGCTCATGGCCTGTTTTCTGGGGGTGATGCTGCTGGCGGCGTTGCGGCGCGCTATCTGGCGTGACTGGGCCGTGGCGGCCTTTGCCGCCGTCGGTTTCACGCTGCTTTTTTGCGGACCGTGGTGGGCCGCAGCGCATATGGCGGATGCGCCGGTGGCGGCTTACCACAGCGGCTTCGAAGGGGCGCCGATCCGCGAGCGGGTCGCCCTCTGTGGTGAAACAGCGTGGTGGGCCGCCCTGGGGCCGTTGCGTCTTTTTATCAGCGGCTCGGAAGGCGGCCATTGCAAATTCGATGGCCGTTTGAATGTTTTCTTTCTGGCAGGAGGATTGCTCGCCCTCTGGTGCGCCCCGGGGCGGCCTGAAAAACGGCTGCTCTTCTCGGCCCTTGGCATGTTCCTGCTGTTTGCCGGATTGCTTATTTCGCCCATGGCGCGGTATTTTCTTCCTCTGGTGCCGGGGCTGGCTTTCTTAACGGTATCCGCCGCTTCGGCCCTTGCGGCGGAGGGAAAAAAAACGGCGGCCATCGCGCTGGCGGCGTCGTTGCTGGTGTGGAACGCGTGGGATTTCGCGGCCGCGGCACGCCGGTTTGAGGGGTGGGAATACCTTGCCGGGAAAGAATCGCGGGAAGAATTCCTCCGCCGCATCGTACCGGCCTATGAGGTGACAAAATGGGCGAACGGCCATCTGCCTCCGGATAGCCGCATCTACTTTGCCTTCACCGGCAACCGCGTTTATTACAGCCAAAGGAATTACGGCTATGACGCGTTTTGGGATGGCGCCACGCTCATGAAGCTTTTTACCGGCGGCAATGGCGCCGACACGATAAAACGATCCCTCCGGGAAAAAGGATTCACGCATCTGGTGCTGATGGAAGGCGTCATGCGCCGCTTCGCGAACGGGAACAACCTAGTGCCGCTCTATGAACAGTTCATAGCGGCGCCGCCGCTGTACGCAATGGACGGGGGTATACTCTTTCCGTTGGCCGAGCGGTAAGCCCCAAAATCAGTGGTGCCCGGTGCTGCCGAACCCGCCGTGGGCGCGGGAGGTTTCGTCCAGCTCGGCGGCCTCCTCCACATTCCATAACGGGGCTTTCAGCGGAACGATCTGCGCTATCTTGCCACCGGCCTTGATGACATAATCAACCGCGCCGCCGTTGTGCATCACGATCTTTACCTCGCCGCGGTAACCGGCGTCGATCACCCCGGCGGCAGTGTAAATGCGGGCGGCGGCCATCGATGAGCGGTCTTTCACGATCCCCCCCCAGCCGTCGGGAAATTTCAGCGCGATGCCGGTGCGCACGATCGCCTGCCCCCCGGCCGGGATGAGGGTTTCCTCCAGACTATACAGGTCGCAACCGAGATCGCCGGGGTGTCCCACGGTTGGAAGCTTCGCGGCGGGATCGAGTTTTTTGACTTTTAGGGTGAACATGGCGGGTATTAAAACATTCTTTGGCGCACACGGCAACGCCGCTTTGCAAAACTTGAAATGCTGGTATAATGCGTCCTCTGGAAATTGCGGGAGTAACTCAACGGTAGAGTGTCAGCTTCCCAAGCTGAAGGTTGCGGGTTCGAATCCCGTCTCCCGCTCCATTAATCAATAAGTTGCATGTGTTTTGCGGCGTCTATTTTTTTCAAAAAACGACTACAAATGACTACATAAGCTGAACGTTGTTAATTCGAGCCAAGCTAACCGTTTACGAACTAGTGAGTTTCGATTGTTTTTTAAAAACAGTCGGCCGAGAAAGCCACTACGTCAGCTGAAGGTTGCGGGTTCGAAATGGTACAGGAAACTAACATCGGATCGCTCCAAAATCCCGGGGGAAGGTTAAGGTCACCTGTGGTGTATATTAAAAATATAATTCTGAGGGCATGATGAAAGTGGCGAAAAGTTAGAGATAAAAGCGGGCAGATTCTAGAACTGGTATCTTAAAAATGCAAATTCTCAGGTAAACTATAGATAAAAATAATGAAGCACAACCTCACAAATATCCAATTACCAGCATTTCGTGATGAAAGGGCTGATTCACAAATATCCGAGATTTGCCTCCGCATTTTAGTTGAAAGAAAAAATTGGCAGTTTGAAGTGGTCGGAACGGCTGTTTTAATTGCAGGCCATCTTGCAATTACCGCCAAACATGTCTTAGAGCATATTATAGAAACCTACGGTGCAAAGGAAAAGAATCATGATAATTATGAAATCAATAATTATGAAGTTAAACTTTACCAAATACTTCCTGGGCCGAATTATAGAATCTGGAATGTCGTTACCGCTTGGCCTTGCTCAACAGATATTGCCATATTGCATCTTGGACTGACAGGCGTGGCTGGAACTATATCACTGGATGAAAAAGTAGATTGGAGAGTGCCGACAATGCGCGTTTTACCGCCGCCAGTAGGACAAAAGGTTATTGCGTTCGGATATCGGGAATCAAAAATAACCGTTACAGAAAGTGAGGATGGTGTTCATCATATTCAGCTAAATGATTCTCCGACAACATCAATCGGGACAGTAAGGCAAGTCCATCCATCACGGCGCGATATTTCTATGCTCCCATTTCCGTGTTTTGAGGTTGAAGCGAGATTCGACCACGGCATGAGTGGCGGGTTGGTAGTTGATGAGGAAGGAGCATTATGTGGGCTAATTTGCTCCGGTTTTAATAATAGCGACCGAGATGCCTCACCAATTAGTTATGTCGTTACGCTATGGCCGATGCTGAAAACAATTATTTCCGCCAATCGAGGCAATAAATATCCCAAGGACGTTTCATACCCTATTATTGACCTTGCACTTGACGGCCTAATCCATGTTAAAGACCTTCAAGAACTGGAACCTGCAGAATTTCCCGATAAACAACTGAAACGGAGATAATCGGTTAAGTGGAAAAAAATATATAGTTGTCGCCGATATTTTGACCCACCTTGCATTTTACTCGCAAGAAAGTGACCTCCTCCCAATAGTCTGGACCGGCTGAAATGTGAGTATTCGGCATGGGTTGATACACTTTATCTGGGAGGTTTCTTGCTATGCTACTTCCCTTGCAGCGCGGCACGGCGGAGTGGCTTAATGGCGCTGATAGCTTTTCCGCTCTGCTCCTTCGCGCATTCAATCTCATAATGGCTTTGCAGGTTCATCCAAAAGCCCGGTGTGTTATGGAAGTAGCGGGCCAGCCGCAAGGCGGTATCCGCCGAGATAACACGCTTCCCCTGCAAAATGTCATTTATCCGGTTAGGGGGCACGTCAATTGCCCGGGCAAGCCCGTTTTGGCTTATCCCCAACGGTTCCATGAATTCTTCCTTCAAAATCGTGCCGGGCGAAACCGGCGGGAAAATCGCCTTTGCCATTTTTCCATCCTTTCGGCTAATGGTAGTCACATATCTCCACGTCATGGGCGTTGCCGTCTTCCCAGCGAAAGCAGATACGCCATTGCTCATTAACGCGGATGCTGTATTGCCCCTGCCTGTCCCCTCCCAGCTTTTCAAGCCGGTTGCCGGGAGGGAAGGCAAGGCTGTTCACCTCTTCGGCGGCGTTGATAACTACAAGCTTGTTATGCGCCCGTGCCCAAATATCCGGTGGGATGTTCTTGGGCCGCTGGCGGTAAAATAGCTTTTCAGTATCCTTATCCGCAAAACTCTTAATCATGCCTCCCCCATATCCTATTACGCGCCGCGTAATAGTGCAAGCGATGGATCACGTTCTCTTAAAAGCAATCCATCAGCATTCAATCGAGCAACTTGTGACAAACTGGCGACAGAACTTGCGACATTCGACTGTAGTCAAATTGTAGTCAACTTGAGCGAAATTGGCGGAATCGGCAAAAAGTGCGTAAAGTGCTGATTTTAGCGTGGTAGCGGCCTAATTAGCGCATGTTCAGGCAGTTGTAAAAATCGTCCGTTTCACTTTTCTAATCCGTAGGTCGCTGGTTCGAACCCAGCGGGGTTTTTGGATTAAAACTATCAAGTGACTACATCAGTCACATTTTTTTCAAATAATCCACAACTGTTCAAAACCTTATAAGCCAGAGCCAGCACTTCCCAAGCTGAAGGTTGCGGGTTCGAATCCCGTCTCCCGCTCCAAATAAAATCACCCGAATAACCTCAACGGTCATTCAGCCTTAGGGGCTTAATTGCGCAACGGGATTCGAAGCAAGCCACCGTGCCCGACCAATGAGGGAGGGCAAGCGGACGTGAGGTCCGCTTAGGCGGCGCGTCGGGCCCGATGGAGCGAGGCCATGGATGGCTGAGCGAGAGCGTGCGATCCCGTCTCCCGCTCCAAATAAATCCTCTTAATAACCTGGCGATCGAATCTTCGCCCACAAAACAGCAGGGCCGGTATAAAATAACGCCATAGCATGGATACGAAGTCCACACCCACAGGCTTCACGCCGTGCCCCCGCCACCGAGCCATTCACAAACAGGAACGGGATAGTAAGCCGATTTGAACCGTTACGATAATGAACGGAGGAAAGAATGCGACAGGCACTGGATCCTTCAAAACTTAAATCCATTTATGACAAGGTGTCTTCACGCTACGACTTTCAACATGCGCTTGTCACTCTCAGTTCCGATAACCGGGGTCGCAAGATGGTAATCGAGCACTCCGTAAAAGAGGGAGACGCGGTGTTGGATGCCGGTGCGGGAACCGGGTCCACCGCATTAATGGCGGCTCAAAAAACGGGGCCAAGCGGCAAAGTCGTATTGTTCGACCTTAGCGAAGGAATGCTCGCCGAGGCGAAGACTAAAGCCGAAGCATCCGGAGTTGCCAGCCGCATGGAGTTCAGAACCGGGGATATGTCTTCCCTGCCTTTCAGCGATGACACCTTCGATGTCGTCCTTTCCACCTACAGCCTATGCCCGCTCGGCGACCCGGCAAAGGGGGCGCGGGAGCTTTACAGGGTAGCGAAACCGGGAGGCCGCGTCGCAGTGGCACATTCAACGGATCCCGCCAATCCTTTTGTGCGTTGGCTAGCCGAACAGTTGGAAAGAATTGTCTGGAGAATCCCCGGCTTGAGCTTGGGATGCCGGTCGGTGGCAGTGACGGACGCCCTACGGGCGGCAGGCGGAGAGATCCTGTTTGAAGCCACTATCGGCATCCCCTTGTGGCCCTTTAAAGTACTTGTCGTCCGCAAGCCGGGACACGCTTCCCAAACACAGGCGTAGACGCCCCCCAAGAAAATCTGCCCACCCCACGTCTGCTCGCTTGGAGTAAAGGCTCGTGCGCGAACACCGCTTGGGTGGTCAAGGATTGAGCCAGGAGAGGGAATCTTCCAGCCCTCTTTGGCGGCGCTGGGCCTCTTCGTAGGCGGCCTTATCTTTTTCTACCACTTCTTCCGGCGCGTTCCTCATGAAGTTCTCGTCGGAAAACTTCTTTTCGAACATCGCCAGCTCTTTTTGCACCTTCGCCAGTTCGCGCTGGATGCGCCCGTTCTCTTTATCGAAATCGATGATGCCGGCGAGCGGTACGTATATCTCGGCATCGGCCAACACGCCGGTTGCGCTTTGCGGCGGGCGGGCGGCGGCGGTATCGAAGGTGATGCCGGCCGCTTTGGTGAGACTGAGGAACGACTGCTCGTGCGACTTCGCCTTGGCCTCGGTCTCGGCGTTGCGACATTTCACTATCGCGCGGAGTTCCACGCTGAAGGGTATCTGAAGCTCGGCACGGATGGCCCGCACACGGGATATAAGAGCCATCACCAGCTCCATTTCGGCCTCGGCCGCCGCGTCGATGCGCGCGGCATCCGGCTTCGGATACGGGGCTATCATCACCGATTCGCCGTGGTTGGGCAATTTTTGGTAAATCTCTTCCGTCACAAACGGCATGATGGGGTGCAGGAGGCGGAGCATGTTATCCAGCACATGTGTCAGCACCGCCAGGGAAACCGTATCGCCCGCCACAAGGCGCGGCTTGGTCAGCTCGATATACCAATCGCAAAACTCACCCCACGTGAACCGGTAGAGCGCGTTGGCAAGATCATTGAACCGGAACTGTTCCAGCGCGGCGTCGGCCTCGGCGATGGTATTTTGCAGACGGCTTAAAATCCAGCGGTCGGCCACATCCAGTTTCATCTTCGAGAGGTCCGCCTTGCCGTCGTAATCGCCGCTGTTCATCAGCACGAAGCGGCTGGCGTTCCAAAGCTTGTTCACGAAATTGCGGTACCCTTCTATCCGCTTTTCGCTCATCCGCGCGTCGCGCCCCTGCGTTTCGTTGGC
>JAKAGL010000273.1 GCA_021815535.1 bacterium | reverse complement strand
GCGGATCTTTTTCGCCACGCTCGCCGAAGGGACGCTGGCGGAATTGCGGACCGCCTATGCCGCCGCGTGCAGGGAATGCACCGGTCAGGCGGCCAGTTTCTTGCCGCTTGCCAATCCCGCGTTGATGGAACAACTGATGATGCGCGAGGGATTCCGCCATGTCCGGCGCGAGCGGGAAACCGCCGTGCGGCGTTACCCGGGGGTGGACGCCCTTTTCGCCGCCCTTAAAGGGACCGGCGCCGCGGCCGCCGGCCGGCCTGAAAATCTTCCGCGCCGCGACATCCTGGCAAAAACGCGCCGCTATTATCCCGCTTCCGGGGAAGGGATCACCGCCACCTGGGAGATCGCCTATTTTGAGGCGGAGCGCGAATGAAACACAAAGGGCTGTTCATCACCGGCACCGGCACCGGCGTTGGCAAGACCGTGGCGGCCGGCGCGCTGGCGCATCTGCTGGCGGAAGAGTGGTACGACGTGGCGGTGATGAAGCCGGTGCAAACCGGCATACCGGTGCAGGGGGGCAAGGCCGTTTCGCCCGATCTGGAATTCATGCGTCTGATGGCCGGCACCAGCGACAAAGATGACCTTGCCATGCCGTACGCTTTCCCGCTTCCGCTGTCCCCCTATCACGCCGCGCTTGCCGAGAACCGCCGCATCGAGCCGTCGCGCATCGTCAACGCGTTCCGCTCGCTTTCCGAACTGCGCAACATGGTGGTTGTGGAAGGGGCCGGCGGCCTTATGACCCCGCTCACCGATGAACTTTTCTGGGCCGACATCATCAAGATGCTCAACATCCCCGCCGTGATCGTCACCAGCTCCAAACTGGGAATGCTTCACCAGACGCTTGCCACCGTATTGGCGGCGGAGGTGTACGGCGTGGAGATCGCCGGCATCGTGGTGGTGGTGAACGATCCGAAGGACAATCCGCCGGCAGACCTGAAATTCCTGGAAAAAAACTGCAACGTCCCGGTGTGGGGGGTGCTTCCCTATTGCAAGGGCCTTGCGCGCAAAACCCCCGATTACGCCGAATTGCGCCGCGCCGCGGCAAACAGTTTTGACAGCGCCAAGCTGGTGGAATACATCGACCGGGAAAACGCGCCGCATCTGCAAGAGCGGCTGGAACGGATGGACCGCCAGCACGTCTGGCATCCCTTCACGCAGATGCGCGAGTGGGAAAAGGAGCCGATGCTTATCGTCAGCCGCGGCAACGGCGTGCGGCTCACCGGCGTGGAAGGGGAGGGGTATTACGACGGCCACTCCAGCTACTGGGTGAACGTGCACGGCCACGGCCATCCGCGGCTTACGCGGACGCTGGCGCGGCAGACGGCCCGGCTGGACCACGCCACCTTCCTGGGGCTTTCCAACCGGCCCGCCATAGAGCTGGCGCAGCGGTTGGCGGAGATCACGCCGCACAGCCTCACCCGCGTTTTCTATAGCGATAACGGCTCCACCGCGGTGGAGGTGGCGCTGAAGATGTCGGTTCAGTATTTCCGCAACACGCTGGGCAAAAAATCGAAGAAGACGAAATTTTTGGCGGTGGGCGGCGCCTATCACGGCGATACGCTGGGGGCGGTGGCGGTGGGGGGCGTTGATCTCTACCGCCGCGTGTTCGGCCCCCTGCTGGCGGATGTTTTTTTCGCCCCCGCTCCGCACTGCTACCGCTGTCCGCTGGGCAAAACGTACCCCGATTGCGCGCTTGCCTGCGCGGGGGAACTGGAGCGGATGGCGGAAATGCATCACGAAAAGATCGCCGCGCTCATCATCGAGCCGATCGTGCAGTGTCCCGGCGGCATCATCACCGCCCCGCACGGCTACCTGAAAAAAGCGCGCGAGGTGTGCGACCGTTTCGGCATCCTGCTGATAGCCGACGAGGTGGCGGTCGGTTTCGGCCGCACCGGAAAAATGTTCGCCTGCGAGCACGAAGAGGTGCAGCCCGATCTGATGGCGCTCTCGAAAAGCCTTGCGGCGGGGGTGCTGCCGCTGGCCGCCACCATGGCCAGCGAGAAGGTGTACGAGGCGTTTTTGGGCGAATACGAGGAGAAGAAGACGTTCTTCCACGGCCACACCTTCACCGGGCATCCGCCCGCCTGCGCCGTTGCGCTGGAAAGCCTGAAGATGTTCCGGCAGAAGAAAATGCTGGGGCAGGTGGAGGCGCGGAGCCTTCAACTGCTGGACGAACTGGTGAAATTCGAGAACCTCCCGCACGTGGGGGATGTGCGCCACAAGGGGATGATCGTCGGCATCGAGCTGGTGAAGGACCGCGACACGCGCGAGCCGTTCGCCCCGCATCTGCGTACCGGCCACCGGGTGGCGATGGAAGCGCGGCGGCGGGGGCTGATCGTCCGCCCGTTGGGGGACATCGTGGTGCTCTTCCCGATATTAAGCACCACGCAGGGAGAGCTGAAGAAAATGGCCGACATCCTCTACAACGCCGTCGCCGCCGTTACCGGCGACTTCGCGTAGGTTTTTTCCGCGTTATTGCGGAATTAAACGCCTATTTTTTCAAGGAATACGGCAATGCTACCGCTAAACGGGGGCGCTAAGGTATAATCTCAAGATGAGGCAGAACGAAGAAGGAAAGTTCCACGACCAGTGCGCCGTATTCGGCGTGTATGGCCACCCCGAGGCGGCCAACCTGGCCTATCTCGGCCTCTACGCCATGCAACACCGGGGGCAGGAGAGCACCGGCATCGTCACCTCCGACCGCGCCTCGCATTACACCGAGATCGGCATGGGGCTGGTGGCCGATATTTTCAGCAAGGACAAGATAGCGCTGTTACGCGGCGATATGGCCATCGGCCACAACCGCTATTCCACCACCGGCGAATCAAAGCTGAAGAACGCCCAGCCGATCGCCATCAACTACTCGCTGGGAGCGCTGGCGGTAGCGCACAACGGCAACCTGGTGAATGCCGCCGAGGCGCGCAGCCGCCTCGAGGAGATCGGCTCCATCTTCCGCAGCAGCATCGACACCGAGGTGATCGTCCACCTCATAGCCAAATCCACCGCCGGTAATTTCATCTCCCGCGTGGTGGATGCGCTTATGCAGGTGCAGGGGGCCTATTCCCTGTTGCTGATGACCGAGGACGAGATGGTGGCGGTGCGCGATCCGAACGGTTTCCGCCCGCTGGCGATGGGAACGCTGAACGGCGCGGCGGTGTTCGCCTCTGAAACCTGCGCGTTCGACCTGATCGGCGCGGAGTACGTGCGCGACGTGAATCCGGGCGAGA
>JAKAGL010000272.1 GCA_021815535.1 bacterium | reverse complement strand
TGTTGGTTTAAATGCGCAGCCTGATAATGCCGAATTCTACCGGTTTTGGCTTCCAATCGCTCCCGCCACAGAGCTTTTGCTTCTTCCACCGGCGCGTCGGAAGATATATATCACAAGGTTTGCCGACAGGTTCCATGAGGGGGGATGGATGGTTTTGCCGCATGAGATACCAACGGAGGACGTGGAAGGCTTTTTTGCCGATATTGACGCGAAGTATCAAATGACCTTCGCCCGTAACAACAGTGACTGGCAGGTGAGGCGGTACGAGCCTCATTAACCCTCTCCTCTTAAAGGGGAAACGGTAAAATGGTAAACTGTATCCCGTTGAAAGGGGATCGGGAAAATGCAACAGCCGGTGGAATTGCTTCTTTATTCCAAAGAGGATTGTCCTTTGTGCGAAGACATGGCGGCGGCAGCCGCAGAGGCCGCCCGGCACGTCCCTCTTACCGTCACGTATGTCGATATCACCGCCGACCCGCGGCTGCAATCCGAATATGGGCTCGATATACCTCTTCTCTTCCATGACGGAACCTGTATCGCCAAGCATCGGATCACGGCGGAAGAGTTGGTGGCAAGACTGAAGCGCCGTCTGGGGCTGCGGTAGGCCATGCTTCGTATTTTGCTCGTCGCGCTGTTTTGCCTGGCGGCCGCAAGCCAGGCTTCTGCAGATGAGGTGGTATTTACCGGCAAGGATGAGATATTGAAGGGGCTGGATCACGCCTACCGCCTCCGGTTCGAGGAGGCAAAAGCGGTTTTTACCCAGCTTGCCGCGTCACATCCCGATTCGCCGGCAGGGCGTTTTTATGTAGCCGCCATCAGTTGGGGAGCGACCGAATCGGATGCCCGCTGGCGTGTTATGGCCTCTCTGTATTGCCTGACCACGCCTCCCAAAAGAAAGGGGCACAACCTCGCGGCGTTTGAGGAGGGGCTGGAGAAGGTGATCGGCCTGTGCGACGGGATATTGTCGAAAAGGCCCGACGATTTCGAGGCGCTTTTCTACAAAGCGGGGGCGCACGCCTTCCTTGCCCGGATGCATTCCTACAATGGCGATTATTTTGCCGCCATGTCACACGGAAAAAAGAGCGCGGCCCTTTTCGACCGCCTTCATCTCCTTTATCCCGCGCAAGGGGATGCGATGGTTGGTCCGGCGATATATAAATATTATGTGGGGCGGCTTCCCGCCCCGTTGCGATGGCTGGTAGGCATTCTCGGTTTGAGCGGCAGCAGGGAGGAGGGGCTGGCCCTCGCGGAAAAATCTTTTATCTCCGCGGCGCTTTCCCGTGTGGAGGTGGCCGATTTTTTGGCCCGCACGTATGTGTTGCACGAAGGGAATCCGCGTAAAGCGCTGGAATGGATTGCGGCTATTGAACGGGAACTGCCGGGTACGGCGGCGGCGGAATTCGACCGCCTTCTCACGTATCACGCGCTGAAAGATGCGGCACGCGAAGAGGCAACGGTTATCCGCCTGTGCGAACTGCTGCCCGATGCCGACCCCGCGGCGCGCGAATTATGGGAGCCGCTGCTATATTATGTACGTGGCTCATTGCGGGAGCAGGCCGGCGACCGCCCCGCCGCCACGCTGTTTTTTAGAAAGGCGTTGGCGGTCCCCGGCCTTGATCCCTGGCTCAAGGGCGAGGCGGAAATGCAACTGCACAGAACGGAAAGGCGTCGATGAAGATCCTGATTGTGAAGCTCAGTTCGATCGGCGACGTGGTTCACGCCATAGCGTTCGTGAACCGGCTTAAAGAAGTTAAACCGGATGTCCAGGTCGATTGGATGGTGAACGATGCATATGCTGGGCTGGTTAAAAATGTCCGCGGCGTCGGCCGGGTGTGGCACTTCCGGCGCGCCGCATGGGGGAAGGGGTGGTACCGTCCAACTATTTGGGGGGAGATCGCCACGCTGATCAATTGGATCCGCCGCGAGAAATACGATATATGTCTCGACCTGCAGGGATTGCTCCGGAGCGGACTGGTTACCGCGCTTTCCGGCGCGAAAGTCCGGGCCGGATTTTCGAATGCGCGCGAGGGAAGCCGGTGGCTTTACAACCACACGGTGGATCCCGGCACGCAGCCCCACGCGGTGGCGGTGCTGTTCCGCGCCCTGCCGTTATTCGGCATCGCGCCGCCCGCACGTCCTGATTTTACATTTGATATCCCGGCGCTCTCATCCACCCGGGTAGACACGCTGCTGGATGGACTCGGCATCCGCGGTCCCTTTGTGGTGTTTCACGTGGGCGCGCGTTGGAAGACAAAGATGTGGCCCGCCGCTTTCTGGCACGTCCTTGCCGGGGAGGTCCGCGGCAAAAGCGGATTGCCGGTGTTTTTCACCGGTTCTGAGTCGGATAGTCCGCTGATTGTCCAGATCATTGACGGGCGGGAAGGGATGTACAACCTGGCTGGCGGCATGGGCCTCGCGGAATCCTCGGCGCTGTTGAGCCGTTGCGCGATGATGGTAACGGTGGATAGCGGGCCGATGCACATCGCCGCCGCATTCGACCGCCCGATAGTGGCGATCTTCGGGCCGACATCCCCACAAAAAACCGGCCCCTTAAGCCGCGGCCCGGTTGATATCCTTCAAGGAAAACGGAATTGTATTCCCTGCTTTTCCCGTGCATGCAAACGCAAACACGAATGCATGGAGGAGGTATCCCCGGATGAGGTTCTTCGCAGGGTGATGACTATGCTCGGCTTTCTAAACTTGGCCTAAACCCTCCGAATAAAACGGGCACACGTGGCGAAGGCGGCGCTTTTTTGGTAATTAAATATTCATTCCTTGAACGTTTTGGATAAATGAAATGTACCGGGAAAATAGGGGGTTGTCTTCATGGGTCAGCAAAGTCAATGCATTGAGTAATAGAACACCACATTATAATCTAAATTTTCTGAAGAAATCATAGATAAAAGTCATAGCCCCGATTTACCCCGGCGATTTAGTATTTTCCGAATAGGGCAAGAGGTTTCCATAAGCCCAAAACGGGCAGAAAGGGGTGATTTGAACTATGGCTAACGAAAAGTCTCCTGGTTCGGATTCAAGCGATCACGTTTCTTACTGGCAAGTCTTTATGGATGATTGGTGGCTTCTGTTCTTTCTTGCAGCCGCAATTTTGTTCATTTCTTACACAACGTGGGGTGTGATAGAGCTCGCTTCAGTGGCGAAATCGCCGCTCGAAGGATTGGTAACAACCGCCGCGCCAGCCGCACCGGCGGCCGCCGCACCGGCAGCCGCGGCGCCAGCAGCCACAACGCCG
>JAKAGL010000035.1 GCA_021815535.1 bacterium | reverse complement strand
ATCTGCTCGGGAAAACGGATAATTGCTTTGACCACCTTTTTATCAAGCAGTGAGAAATCGCCGGCATCACGCGGGATCTTCAAGTATGAAAACCACTCGAAAAGCCGGTAGAAAAGCTTGTAGGCAAGCTGCATGTGAAACGGCGCCTCACGTTTCACCCGCACACCGTAAATCACCTCGTATCCCTCTCTCCACTTTTCCATGAATTGCATGATGATCTCGGGCGGATCTTGAAGATCGCCGTCCATCAGTACGCATCCGTTTTTGGTGGCGATCTCCATGCCGCTGCGGAAGGCCGCCTGCGAACCGAAGTTGCGCGAATGGGTAATGCCGATAACGCGCCGGTCACGCGCGCTGATGCCGCGGATGGTCTCTTCACTGCCATCGGGAGAATTATCGTTAACGAATATGATCTCGTAATCGATATGGAGCGCGGCGAACACCTTCACCAGCCGCTCATACATGATGGGAATCGCCTGGCCATCTTTGTAACAGGCGACGATGACGGAGATGCTGAAAACAGTATCCATTCCCTGCTGCTTGGACGAACGACGGTATTTTTCCGGATCCTTAAGCCCTTTGTACCATGCCACGGTTTTCAGCAGGCCGTCGCGCAGCGTGGTGCGGGCCTCCCACCCGATCAGCCGCTTGGCCTTGGCCGGATTGGCATACCACTCCTGCACATCCCATGCGCGGTTTTGCATTTCATATTTCGGCTCGTCGGCGATGCCGAAAATGCCGCGGGCCACATCCGCCATATCGGATATCTTCGTCCGCACGCCGCTGCCGATATTGAACGACTCCCCCCAGTTTTCCTCCCTCAGATTAAGCGCGGCGGCGATAAACGCCTCGCAAGCGTCGTCGACATATATGAAGTCGCGCGATATTTCAGGGTTGACGAACGGCGGGTATTTCCCCTCAAGCCCTTTGGCAATGAGCGTGGGAATCAGCCGCGCCGCGTCTTCATAAGGGCCATAGATGGAGTAAAGCCGCAGGTTGGCACAGGGAAAGCGGAGGTTTTTTCCATAGTAGCGCAACATTCCCGCCACCGCCATTTTGCTGGTGGCATAGTGGCTGTTCGGTTCTAGAGGCGCGCTTTCATCGGGACCCGAAGCGTTGTCGCCGTATTCAGAGGAACTGCCCGAGTGAATGTAGCGCACCGCACCTTGCTTCCGCAGCTCCTCCAGCAGTTTCACCGTATAGTTGATATTGGTGCGGTAGATGAGGTCAAAATCGGTTTCAAAAGAATATGCGCCGTACGCCACGCAATCGAACACGGAGCGGGGACGGACCGTTTCGATCAGCGTTTTGATGTTGGTATCCACCAGCAGGTCGGTGACAAAGACATTCTGTTCCGGCAATCCATCCAACCGCCAGGCGTATTGTTGCGTTTTAGTGCCGTACACGTCGACGCGCGCCGCCGATAACATTCTGAAGAGGTTGGCCCCCACGAAGCCGCTGGCCCCCAAAACGAGAATCGGCCCCTGCAACCTCTCTATATTGAACTTCAATTCCGGCGTCATCGTCCTTCCATTATGACGCCGAGTACGGTATCCGCGTCAATCCCGCATTCTTTACGGTGAAACCGCTGTGATCCGAAACGGCCCGACAGGTAGCCCTTGGCGTGAAAATGGCCGAACCGGGGCGGAACCCCGCCTGCCAGAGCCAACCACCTTGTTAACGCCTCTCCCAGGCCGCCGTGTGCTGAATGTTCTTCCACTATGTATAACGCGCCGCTTTTCTTTACGTCAGCTGTAAATGCGGCGGGCGGTGGATTGTGCTCAAGCGGCAATTCGGAAACTACCCAGAATGAGGGGCGCTTTTGTTCTTCCATAGCAGTGAGCTTGCTGATAAGGCTACCCGCTATGGGGCCAATGACAGCAATCACCGGGCCGCCGCCAGAAACTATGCTGCGCCATCCTGAATAAGGAGGGAGTGTGAATCCATCCGGTTTTTCATCTCGGCCAAGCCGGAGGTAACTGGGCGACGGAGTATCAGCCATGGTTTCCACAATTGGGGCCACGTCTGAGCCGAACGCAGGAATATAGGCCCGCATGTGAGGCAGGCAAAGCATTGCGCCATAATCCTCAAGGGCGTGGTGCGTCGCCCCCATCGAACCGTAGGCATATCCCCCACCGTTTCCAACAATTTTCACGTCGAACCGGTGTGAACAGACATCGTTCCGTATCTGTTCAAACGGGCGTGCATAGGCGAACGGCGCGATGCTGTAGACCCACGCGGGAAGTCCCTCGCTGGCCATACCGGCCGCCACCGAAACCATATTTTGCTCGGCCACGCCGGCGTTAATGAAAAGTTCCCCCATAACCTCGCGGAGCGGCTCCAGCGCCATAAAGCCGAGATCGCCGGTCAAAAAAGCGAATCGGCGGCGTTGCGCAAGAACAATTAACGCTTGGCAGAAGGCGTTTCTCATAAGCGCTCCACATCTTCTACCGCCTGCTGATACTGCTCTTTGGTCATGGGCAGGTAGTGCCATTCCATCTTGTCTTCCATGAAAGAGACGCCATGCCCTTTCACCGTCTTCATAATGATCGCCTTCGGCAGGCCACTCGGCTGTTCCAGCGCGCGATGCAATTCCCGCGGATCGTGGCCGTCAATGCTGAGTACGTCAAAGCCAAAGGCCCGAAATTTGTCGCCAAGCGGCTCCATGTTCGCCACTTCGCCCGTGCGGCCGAACCCCTGCAGGTCGTTGCGGTCTATCAGGATGGTTACACGGTGCAAATTGTGATGGGCAATGAAAAGCGCCGCCTCCCAATTGGAGCCTTCGTTCCACTCGCCGTCGGACATGAGGCAATAGACCGACGTGTTGTTTTTTTGCAGGCGGCGGGCCATACCCACTCCCGCCGAGAGACCGAGGCCGTGCCCCAAACTTCCGGTGGAAAAACGGATGCCCGGATGCCATCCCCCCACCGGATGGCCGGGAAGACGGGTATTGTCTTTGTGAAACTGCGAAATATCATCATCGGAAAGTTGGCCAGCCGCCCAAAGGGTAACGTAGAGCGCACCGGCCGAGTGCCCCTTGGAGAGGACAAAAAGGTCATCTTTTTCCATTACCTGTGTGTGGAGGAAAAGTACTGCATCGAGCGAAGAAAGGTTTCCGCCGATATGACCGATGCCGCTTTCAAAGTGCATTTTTAACAAACGTAACTTCGCTTTTTTCAGCATCGGTACGTATGCCGCAAAATCCGGGTTTTTCATCAAAACTCCATCGAAACGTGCCGGATAGTTGCCCCTGTCCGACTCGGTTTTTGGATTAAATAAAGCCGTTTGAAAGTTGCCATGCACCACTCCGCGAGAGGTAGAACCATTGTTTCATTATACTCCCAGCGTCCACCTGTGGAAGCGGCGAGAAGCGTGGGAGCTATCAAACGAAGAGGCCTTGCCGTTACTGGGCCGCGCCTGTCACGGGGATCACCGTTCCTTCGGCCTGCATCTTATCGGCGAAATGTATGACGATCCTGGCCCATGCCCACAGGTACATGAGAACGGCCCCCAACGTTTTGAAATGCAGCATCGCCGCCGTCACATTGAATATGCGGGAAGAAAAAGGGCTGTAACCCCACCAGATAAGCACCCATCCGGCGACGATAAAAAGGATATTCGCGCGGAACCCGGCATCGTCCCCTTCTTCACGAGCACGCAATGCGGCATGCAGGATGAAAATGAATACCGGCGTAATAGTTATGAAACTCTGGCTTTCCGCCCACCGGTCGAACAGGACGACAAACCCCAGTAATGCCGGCATGATAAGCCGTATCAATTCGCCACGATCCTTTCTGAGGAGGTGAAACGAGGCAAGCGCAAGCGCAGTGGCGTTGGCTAACATGAAAAATGCGAATTCGGCGGAAGTGATATGAAAACCATAATGAAGGAGGGTTGGTTCCAAGCCAAGATAGGAGGTGTTAAGCGGCTCGTTCACCACAATATCATACCAACTCGCCAACATGGTGCCATAGGAAGCGCTTCCCATGATGGGAACGGGAAGAAGGAAAAACAACCCGGCAATAACGGCGAAGCCGGAAATAAAACCTATGCCAAAATCAAGGCCAAGAAACAAGGCCATCATCAGCGGAAACAGTTTGAAATTTGTTCCTGCCGCCAACACCAGCGCCGCCCACCCCTTGTATCCACGCATATAGAGTCCCGCCCCGGCCATCATCATGCCGGTGATAAGGGCATTAGAATACCCGTTCATTATAGAACCGGGCATTTCACCTGCCAGCAGCAATAATGAGAGAAGGAACCATCTCTTCCGCAACAATTTCTTCTCGCCATCGACAAGGCTGAACAATGCCCACACCCCTGCCATAAAGGTCAGTAAGTTCAGCATCACCCATGCATAACCGCCCGCTTCCGGCCCCAGCCCATGATGGGTGGAGAAAGGGGCGAAAAAATAGGCAAAGGTGGGGCTGCAATCAAAACGCGCTATTGGCAACGGGCTGGAACCCTGCCCGCCGGGAGATGGATATGGATTCATACCTATGATAACGGATCGGGTACCGACGTCGTATACATGATAAACGTTGCGGCGCTCTCCAGGGAAAAAGGCTGCTGTAACGGCGACAAGAAGAACAAATAAAGCTACGGTCTTACGCTCAAAAGAGAGTCTTCTAAGGTAATTCATATGGTAACCACGATTATATATGACCCTGTGGCGAGCTTTGACGGTTTGAGGAAAATAATGCCTTATCTGACGCCGTCATTCTTCCGGACCGATGTTGCATTGAGGGGAACCCCGCCTCACATTGCCACCAGTGCAACATTATTATAACGCTATAAAACAACGAATTGGCCCCCCCGGCAGCGGGAACATCGCTTAAAGGAACATCGTTATGGCACAGCTCTTGAAATAACTAAAAGTGGAGTTGGAAATTTTGACAGGAGGATGCTTTGAATAAAGGGATATATGTTGCTACAAGCGGCAGTCTTGCCCAAGAGCGGGCCATGGACATTATTTCCAACAATATGGCGAACATGAATACCACAGGCTTCAAGGCGGACCGCATGCTTTTCCAGACATATCTCCCTAAAACGGCCGCCGCCGTGGCGAATGCACCGACTTCGGATGAGATCAAGGCAGGCATCACGGGAAACAAAACAGATGACATCGCGTATATGTTCAGCTCGCAAAGCTACACCAATTTTGAACAGGGGGCTTTGCAGAAGACCGGAAATACTTTTGATATCGCATTGGACGGCAATGGATTCATGGCCGTCGAGACACCTACCGGGGAACGATATACCCGCGGCGGGGCTTTTAAAATCGACTCAGCGGGCCAACTGGTCACGGCGGACGGATATAAAGTTTTGGGCCACAGCGGCAGCCCGATCACCGTGGGAAACGAAGAGTTTTCGGTGCGGGATGACGGACTGATAACCGTCTCTGGCGGGGGAACTGAGCAACTCAAAATTGTTGATTTTGCCGACCGGTCCCAGCTGAAAAAATCGGGACAAGGGTTCTTCGTGGCCGAAGAGGGCATGGAACCGGCGGAGCCGACAGCTAAAGTGAGGCAGGGGTATCTTGAGGCATCCAACATCAACCCGGTGGCGGAAATGACCCGTATGATCACCGCTTTGCGCACCTATGAAGCATTCCAAAAATCGATCTACTCGAATGACGACATGACAACCCGGCTCATCACCGATGTGGCCCGGCCATAACGAATTTATTAAAGGAGAACCACTATGATTCGCTCACTTTATACCGCCGCTACCGGCATGGGCGCGATGCAGGAAAACATCAATGTTATTTCCAACAATCTAGCCAACGTGGGCACCATGGGCTTCAAGCGGAGCCGCGCCGAATTTCAGGATCTTTTGTACCATACGATGCGGATGCCCGGCACGGAAACCCCGGCCGGCAGTCAAATCCCGACCGGCATCCAAATTGGGATGGGTTCCAAGCTTTCCGCCGTATCAAAACTATTCTCGCAGGGTGATTTCCAACAGACCGGCAACGAGCTGGATATGGCCATTCAGGGAAAAGGATTCTTTCAGGTGTTACAACCGGATGGAACTACGGCCTATACGCGCATGGGGGCATTCCGTCTCGATAGCGCCGGCCAAATGGTGACAGCTGATGGCGAACCGATGGATCCGCCGATCACCATCCCGCAGGACGCATTAAATGTGAGCATCTCCGCAACCGGCCAGGTTTCAGCGATGCAACCGGGCCAGACCGTTGCAACCGTAGTGGGGCAAATAGAAGTGGCCAATTTTATAAACCCGGCGGGACTTATTTCCGTCGGCGGAGGACTTTATAAAGAAACCGCCGCCTCCGGAACGCCAACCGTTGGGAATCCGGGCACCAATGAAATGGGACAGGTGCAACAGGGTTTCATTGAATCCTCAAACGTCAATGTGGTGGAAGAACTTACGAACATGATCCTTGCCCAGCGCGCTTACGAGCTCAACTCAAAAGCAATAACCACCTCTGATGAAATGCTCCAAACCGCCAACAACACGAAACGGTAATGGCCATGATTAAAAGATCCGGATGGTATCTTATCGGCGCCAGCCTGCTTCTGGTAATGCTGGCGGCGAAGCCCGGCGAAGCGGTCGATCGGCGGGAAATTTCTGCCGCCTCGGATGCAAAAACTGCCGTATTTTTCGAAAAATCCGTCAATGAATACCTTGCATCGGCGCTTTCAGATACCGTATCGGAGTACCGCATTTTAAACATTAGCATTTCCGGCAATGAAAATATCCCCGCGAAGTTTGACAACTACGAATTTAACGTGCTCCGTACCTCCCAAGGTATGGAAACCGTTATGGGTGAGGCCATTTTCTACGATAACGGAAATGAAATCAAAAAGTTGTACGCAACGGCCAGGATTGAGATTTTGGCAGAAGTGGCGGTGGCCAGTGAGCGAATTCCTAAGGGAACCATAATCACCGAGGGGATGCTTCGGATGGAAAAAAGGAATCTCCACGGCGCGGCAAGCGATTTTTGCACGAACCTTGCAGAAGCAGTAGGTCAAGTGGCTGAACGGAACATCCAGCCAAATCGCCCGGTGGCAAAAGCCAACCTGGCCAGAGCAGTGGATGTTAAGGCCGGCGACCTCGTTCTGATTTTGGCGGAAAATAACGAGGTAAAGCTGACAACCCGCGGAGTCGCGAAAAAGGACGGCAGCATAGGCGAACTGATACCGGTGCTTAATCTTCGGTCGAACAAAAAGGTGTTCGGCAAGGTGGTGGACGCAGGCACGGTACAGGTGAATTTCTAAGATAATAAGGAGTAGGCGATGAACCGGAACCTGAAAACGGCGCTGCTGGCTGCCATTCTTCTGGGTGGGCTTACCGCCTGTGCTGGAAAACAGATTCCCGCCATGGTCATTCCCGACCCCGAGCCGGTGAAGACAACTTCCACCGAAGGCTCGCTCTGGCCGGGCCAGAACGGCCCGAACATGCTTTTCGCCGATAACAAAGCGTTGCGTGTGGGAGATCTCGTCACCGTCTATCTGGTGGAAAGCGTGAAGGCGCTTAACACCACCACCAACACCACTACCAGCAAAACAACCAATTCCATCGGCGTCTCAACCGGTGGCACCTCGCCCGCAACCAACATCAGCCTCGGCGGTGGCGAAGACTACCGCGGTACGGGAAGTAGCGGCCGTAACGACGCGCTCACCGCCACCATCTCAGTAATGGTGATGGAAGTGTTTCCCAATGGAAACATGAAAATTGAAGGCCGCCGGAAAATGAAGATCAACAACGAAGATCAGTTCATTCACATTACCGGGATTGTGCGGCAGGAAGATATTAATTTTGACAACTCGATCATGTCCACAAAGATCGCCAACTCCGAAATCCAGTATGACGGCGTGGGCGACCTCAACGATTCCAACAGTGGCGGATGGCTCACCGGGCTGTTCAAGAAAATCTGGCCCTTTTAAAGGACGGCTGAAATGAACATGATAAAACTCATAAGCGCGGCGCTAGTGACAGCCCTACTGGCCTTCCCCGCCGCGGCAGGCGCATCACGGATCAAGGACATCTCCAACATTCAGGGGATGCGCCAAAACCAACTTATCGGATATGGCCTGATGGTCGGCCTGAAAAACAGCGGCGACCACACGTCGAAAACCCCGTTCACCGCGCAAACGCTTATAGCGATGCTCAAGCGGTTGGGAACCACCGTCGACATCCGCCAGCTGACCGGGCCTCAGATCGGGGTATCGCAAACACGCTTTCTGCGTGACGTAAAAGTGGAAAACGTGGCAGCCGTTATGGTGACCGCCTCGCTTCCCCCTTTTGCGAAGCCTGGAACCAAACTGGATGTATCCGTTTCGTCTTTGGGAGATGCGAAGAGCCTTGAAGGAGGCACACTGCTTATGACCCCGCTGAAAGCCCCTAACGGCGAAGTATATGCCGTGGCGCAGGGTCTTTTGGCCATTACCCGCAAGCCCGGCAAAAAAAACAACATGGATATTGTGCCGACAACCGGAATCATCGCCGACGGAGGGATCGTGGAAAAGGAAGTGCCCAACGACTTTGCCCAAAAGTCGCAGTTTAACATCTTGTTAAGCAAGCCGGATTTCGCCACAGCATCTTCCGTGGTAGCCTCGGTCAACTCAAAATATGGCAAGAATACCGCCCGCGGCCTGGACGCCGGCACCGTGGAAGTACAGGTTCCCCCGATGTTCGCCGCTAACCCCTTCGCGTTCATGAGCGAGATCGAAGTGCTCAACGTCACCAGCGACATGCCGGCCCGAGTAGTGCTCGATGAAAAGAGCGGCACGGTAGTGATTGGCGATAATGTGGAAATACATGATGTCGCCATTTCGTTCGCGGATATCACTCTGCAAGTCCACCGGGTAGCAGACGTTATGGCGCCTGCGGCGGAAACACCGCCGCCCCCACAAGGCCAAAAGGGAACCATAACCATGTTGAAGAAAAATACCAGCATCAACGAGCTGGTTGCAGCACTGAACGCTTTGGGCGTATCGCCCCAGGATCTTGTGGCGATTTTCCGATCGTTGCATGCATCGGGAGCCTTGAACGCCGAACTGGAGATCTTATGAGCGGGATCACCACCGCCATCCACTCGGTGCAGAAACCGCACTTTGCGCCCGTGCCCGAGGGGCTTTCCGATGCCCAAAAGAAGAACTTGGACAAATTGAAAAACCTTTCGCAGGAATATGAGGGTTTTTTCATGAAACAGGTTGTGGATGCCATGCGAAAAACAGTTCCAAAGGGCGGTTATCTTAACGGCGGCAATGCCGAAGAGATATACAAAGGAATGATGGACGACAAGCTTTCCGAACAAATGGCGAAAACTGGGGGCAGTGGTATTGCCGAAAACCTCTACAACACCTTTTCAAAGGCCTATCTCGCCTCGATTAAGGCCGAGGAGACAATGGGAGCGGTAAAGTGAACGCCCCGGAACGCCTTCTGGAATTGCTGGAAAGCAGTGCGCGAATGTACGAGGATTTTTCCAGCAGTTGCGAGATGGAACATCTTGCGGTTCAGGCAGGCGATCTTCCACGCCTGAAAAAGCTGATGGCCGAAAAGGAAAAGCTGGCGGTCAAATTATTGGCCGTAAACACGGCCCGCAATGCACTGCAAGAAGAGATCGCCTCGGCCATGAAAAGGAATGCGGCGGATATTACCTTGTCGGAAATTGCCGCCTCGCCGCAAGGACGCGCTTTAAAGGCGAAATTGTTGTCGGCCGGCGACCGTCTTAATAAAGCCGCAAAATCCGCGCGGGAAAAAAGTGATTTTGGCCGCCGCCTTATCGGGCGGGCGATGAATACGGTTGTGGAAACCATCCGCTATGCCACTGCGCTGACCGGCGGAGAAACCTCCACTTATTCAAATGCAAAAACAATGGGCAGCAAAATGCGCTCCGGCGTGATGGTGGCAAGGACCTACTGACATGAACATATATGGGGCGATGAACACGGCAAAATGGGCTCTATTGTCGGCGCAAACCGCCATCGAAGTAACCGGGCAGAACGTCGCCAACGTAAACAATCCCGACTTCAACAAGCAGACCGCCGTGCTGCAAGCCCAGTTTCCGGTCAACCAAGGAAACTTTTTTATCGGCACCGGCGTGACCGTTGCCTCCGTGAAGCGGAACTTCGACCAGTTCCTTTACAACCAGCAATTGTCAGCCAGTTTCAACCTGAACAACTACCAGGCCCGCGAAACGATTATGAATCGCGTGGATACCGTAATGAATGAAACTACCGGGAACGGAATCAACAACGCGATGAGCAATTTCTTCCAAAGTTCATACAACCTGGGGACTAACCCGTCGGGCGCCACCGAGCGTAACGACTTGGTGGAAAAGGCAAAATCCCTTGCATCAAAAATATCGTTTGTCGCCGGTCAAGTGCAGCAAACGCGGCGCGATACCGATTTGAAGATAACCGGGGCGGTACCGATCATCAACAACCTCACCTCGCAGATCGCCTCACTCAATAAAACAATACATGAGACCGAATCGAATGGCGCGGTGGCAAACGATTATCGTGACCGGCGTGAAGGGCTTATCAAGCAAGTTGCCACGTATATGGACATTGGCTATGCCGAAGCCAACAATGGTGAAGTATCCGTCTACATGAAAACGGGGCGCCCGCTGGTGACGGGAGAAAACAATTTCACGTTGAGCACCAAACAGAATCCATCGGATCCCGCAACCAGTTCGGTTTTTTGGTCCGATTCGGCCGGAAACAACGTAAACATCACCAATGACATCTCCTCCGGACAGATGGGTGCATGGACAACCCTTCGTGACCAGGACCTTATAAAGGTGCAAAACCAGCTGGACACCCTTTCGGCATCAATCATTAAGGATGTTAACCGCATACATGCCGGATCATTCGGACTGGACGGCAGTACCGGCAACAACTTCTTTAACGGACTTACCCCCGGTGGCCGCGCCAGCAATCTCAATACCGGCACCGGGACTCTGCAACCCGGCACCGTCTTAAACCCCGATAATATCAATCTCGATCATTATAAAGTTACCTTTGGCGCAGGTGGCACATACAGTGTTACAAACACCGACAAAGGAACCGCCTCCGGCACATATAGTTTTACCGCGGGCGCACCGCTCAGTTTCTTTCAACAGCGGGGCATTTCAATAGCCATCACCGGCGCACCCAATGCAGGTGACAGCTTTGATATCAGTGGGGCCTTTAACTCGGCTTTTTCGATGGGGGTCAACCCGACGGTTCAGAATGATTTGAATAAGGTTGCCGCTGGCAGCACCACCGGTTGGGGTGATGGCCTTGCCGCCCAGGCAATCGGCTCATTGCAAAACAACAAAACCATTGGCGGAGCATGGAACTCTGCCGGAGCGGCTTCAGGCGTATACACCTATACTGATTTTTACGGTGCCACCGTAGGAGGTGTAGGTTCCACCACCCAAGCGGCAACCGATGGCAGAAGCCTAGCAGAGGCGGTGGCAACCCAGCTGGACAATTTACGCCAACAGGCCTCCGGCGTCTCGTTAGATGAAGAAATGATAAACCTGGTGAAATACCAGCAAGCCTATGGTGCAGCCGCCAAAACCATTACCACCGTAGATGAAATGCTGCAAACACTGCTAAACATCCAGTAATGAAGCAGTCACCGAACGGCTTGGAGAATAAGAGGTAGCTTATGTTTAGAATAACGAACCAAATGATGTACAACAACTCCCTTGTCAACATGAATTTGGAAAACCAAAAGCTGTATCAGACCTCGCAACAGATATCCTCCGGCAAACGGGTGAACCAACCATCCGATGACCCGCTGGCCATTGGCGAAATAATGAGCTATCAGACCAAGCTGGACCGAAATGACCGGTTCGCCACCTTTACGCAAAAAGCTAAAAGCATGTTGAGCACCAGTGAATCGTTCGTCGCCTCCACAACCGATGTGGCGACTCGTGCCCGGGAACTTGCAATGGGCGCTGCCAGCGGCACTTCAACACCTCAAACGCGCCTCACAACATCACAGGAAATTGACAATCTGATTCAACACACCATCCAAACCGGCAATGGTAAATACGGATCGGATTTCGTATTCAGCGGACTTTCGACAAATGTACCGCCTGTGTCACAAACCGGTAATTATCAGGGTAATCCCGTGGCGTTGAACGCCGTTCTTAATGAAACCAGCACTATTGCTTCAACCGTCAAGGCATCGGATTTTCTTATGGCCGATATGTCGCCGCGGCTAACGCTTAATACGCCCCTTGCTTCAACAAAGCTGGGTCAGGGGGTTGGCACCGGCACCTTTACCATTACGGACAGGGCCGGGAACACCGGCACCGTGAATGTCACCGCCGGTATGACCGTTGGCGGACTGATCAATGCCATCAACGCTTCAGGAGCAAACGTTACGGCATCGCTCCCAGCTACCGACACCTACTCTTTTCAGATAGTGGATAACAACACAACGACCGTTACCAACCCGATACGCATCACCGACACTGCCGGCACTGTGGCATCCGCGCTGGGAATCGCCGGCAGCCGTCCTGTGCAAACCATGAAAAGCGACAGTTTGCGGCCTTCGGCCACCGCCGCCACCGCACTGAGCGACTTGTATGGAGGTATCGGGCTTCCACTCTCCGACATCTCCGTGATAAACGGCGCGACCTCCGCAACGGTATCATTCGCGGGGGCCACCACGGTGGGAGATATCCTCAACGCCCTTAATGCATCCGGCGCAAATGTTACGGCAGGGCTGAATGCCAACGGCACCGCGTTGACGCTGACCTCCAACAACCCGGCAACGGTGGCATACGCGAAAGACATCAATGCTGGTAAGACGGCCGACCAATTGGGGATCGGCGGCGGACGCAACCTGATACTGAACCTTCAACGGCTCTCGGCCGCACTCAAGGGAAATGATGTTCGCGCGATATCGGGACTGCTGGATAATTTTTCCAGCGCAATAGACACCACCGCCGCCGTACGCGGCGAAATCGGCGCGCGCATTAACCGCCTGGATGACAATTCCACTCAACTCGATACGTCGAAAGCAGACGTCACCACTATGCTCTCAAATGCTCAGGATACCGATATGGCAAAAGCCATATCCGATTTTTCGCTTTTGCAGACAGCCTATCAGGCGACGGCACAGGCAACGGCTCAAATCATTCAGCCATCGCTGCTGAATTTCTTAAAGTAAGGGGGAACTCATGGGGTATTTTCGGACACCGAAAGACCGGTTTGCGGTAGAATGCCGTGAACAAAGGCCAGGGACGGCAAAGGAGACGGAATATGCTGGTATTGACACGCAAAATCGGCGAATCGATCAACATTGGCGACAACATAAAGATTCAGATCATGGACGTGAAAGGACGCTCTGTGCGGATCGGCATCGAGGCGCCGAAGAACATGGCCATCCACCGCGAAGAGGTGTACGCAAAAATACAGGAGGAGAATCACCTCGCCTCGTCGTGGCAGGGAGTGAATATGGACGCCCTCAAAACCCTGATGGGGAACATGGGAGGGAAAAAACCATGAAAATAACTACCGCGCGATACGGAGAGATCGACATTGATCCGGCGCGGATCATTTCCGTTAATGAGGGGATCATCGGCTTTCCGAACTACCGGCGCTATATATTTCTACCATTCATTGAAGGATCATCGTTTGAACTGTTTCAAGCGCTGGATCAGCCAGACTTGGCCTTTGTGGTGGTGAACCCGTTTATATTC
>JAKAGL010000271.1 GCA_021815535.1 bacterium | reverse complement strand
TCTCTTCGCGCATCGGTCCCCACAGCTGTCCGAAGGCGATATCGCCGGGGGGATAACTGGTGAGGAACTCGACGTGGCGGTCAAACTCGGGGTGGTAGCCCTCCGGCCGGTAGCCGGCCCACTGCTGCTTTTCCGAAGCGAGGACCAGGTCGCGGTGGGTATCGTCCACCGTGATCACCCCTTTGGTGCCCACGATCCCGATCTCGAGGCCGTAAACCGCCCCCGGCCAGATGATGGGCAGCGCCCAGCTGATGTTCATGCTCCAGATCGTGCCGTCGTTCATGGTGAAGATGCCGAAGGTGGCGTCCTTTGTTCCGATAGACCCCAGGACCTTGTCGACGGACCGGGCGTAGAGCTCGGCGGGTTCCTTCCCTTCCATCAGCCACATCGACATGTCCAGGCTGTGGGTGCCGGAAACGACCATGGGCTGCAGGTTCACCCTCTCGGTGGTGCGCTGCAGCGTGGCGAGCGGGACCATCCGGTTCATGAAGGCCCGGGTCGTGACCGTGGTCACCTCCCCGATCTCCCCGGTGCGAAGCTTTTTTCGAGCGCCAGCGTTTTTTCAACTTCTTTTTCTTTGTCGGGCTAGGCATATAGGTATCCTTCCATCACAATGAGGGTTTCAATCGCGCTATCTAAATCCGCATGGGCTGTCGGCATTGGTTCAGGCCCCTACGGCGTCGAAGAAGTATATCAGGAGAGGCCGCCTAAAAACCAGACCTTAATTCTCCGCATCCACCTATTTGCGGATGGTTTCCCCGTGCCGGTTAAAACCACGCCGGAACAGTCTCACGGGATGCATTATTGTATTTGCTTCAACCGGGATTCCGGTTAAAATCGATTCATGAAATTTCCAGAATATCGCGGTCGGCGGATACGCATGTCTGAAGGGTTGCGGCAGATGACCCGAGAGTTCCGGCTTTCTCCGGAAAACCTTATTTACCCGTTGTTTGTGACTTTCGGCAAAGGGGTAAAGGAGGAGATCGGCTCAATGCCGGGGAACTATCGTTGGTCAGTGGATAAGCTGGCGGCGGAGGCGAAGGAAATCCGGGCGCTCGGTATTCCCGCGGTGATCCTGTTTGGCATCCCGGAGACCAAGGACGAGAAAGGGATGAGCGGTTGCCAGCCGGACGGCGTGGTGCAAAATGCCATCCGCGAAATCAAGAATGCCGCCCCCGAACTGGTGGTAATCACGGACGTTTGTATCGATGAATACACTACACATGGCCACTGCGGTATCGTCGGGCCGAACGGAAAAATATTGAACGATGAATCGCTTGAGATGCTGGCATTGATGGCCCTTTCGCATGCCGAGGCCGGCGCCGATATGGTGGCTCCGTCTGACATGATGGATGGCCGCGTGGCAGTAATCCGCAAGGCATTGGATACGCGGGGTTTCAGCGATATTCCCATCATGGCTTACGCGGCGAAGTATGCATCGGGTTTCTACGGGCCGTTTCGTGAGGCGTGCGACAGCTCTCCCAAGTTCGGCAACCGGGCGACCTATCAAATGGATCCTCCCAATGCCCGCGAGGCGTTGCGTGAAGTGGCGCTCGACATTCAGGAGGGGGCCGATATTGTGATGGTGAAACCGGCGCTTTCATATCTGGACATCATCCGCGATGTTCGGACACGTTTTGACATGCCGGTGGCGGCATACAATGTCAGCGGCGAATATAGCATGGTGATGGCCGCGGCCGAAAAAGGGTGGATAGACGGACACCGGGTGATGATGGAAGTGCTACTTTCCATTCACCGCGCAGGCGCCGACATGATTTTGACCTATTATGCGAAACAGGCGGCCAAAGACCTCAACGGTTAAACGCGGGGGAAAAAGGGAAAAATGACGTTAGACATTTTGACCGGCATTCACCATGACTTTTCCGCTTTCGTCGACACGGTCTCAGCTGCTGCGGGCAACTTTCTATCTGCGGAGATGGAAGAGGAACATCAGGCGGTTGCGAAAGAAGTTGCCAAAGCATTTGAAGGGGTCGCCGAAAAGAAAACCGAGCAAGTTCACACCATCATCACCCTGTTGCTGATTCCCCTTGCCCTGTTTGCCGGGGCTTTTATTCTGAAAATGGCCTACGATCTGTTTACCGGTACGGCGGATAAAGTGGGAAAGGGCGTCGGCAGCATCACGAGCAAGTTGAAGGCGGCAGTTGCCGGTCCCGTGTCCGACAAAAGAAGCCAAAGCAGCGTTAAGGTTCCGCCCATGCCGAAAGATCCCTCCAAATCCGGAAGCCGCATGATGCTTTTGGGGCAGGTGATTATCCGCTTTGTGAACCCTACGCTGACGGAGCAGGATGTGGAAAATGCCGTGCGGATTCAAAAGCAGTCAGAAAATGGCAAGAAGATCGGTGAAATTCTGGTGGAGCAGAACCTCGTTACCAAAGATGACGTTAACCGGGCACTGAAAATTCAGAAAAAAGTCTGAATGAGGATTTGTTGTTAAGCGGTGATTCGGTTTGGGCCGGCTCACGTGGCAAGGGTTTTATTGGCGGTCGCGGCCCCGATCTCCTCTTAATATTGGGATGATGGTAGAGGGACGCAACGGATGAAGATAAAAGCGGGTTTCGCCGGTCTGCGGTTACGCATCAAAATAATTCTTGTACTGCTGTTGTTTGGACTGGGGGGGATCCTTTTTGCCGGCATCGTTACGTATCATGCCGGCGCGGAGGCGGTGAAATCAACAGCCGAGCGGTTGCTGGTGGCGGTGCGCGACAACAAGCGGGCGGAGGTTGAAGCTTGGTACGCCGGCGTTTTGTCGAGCATTCGGAGTTTTGCTTCCGGTCACCGGGTAATTGAAGGATTCACCGATATTGTCGCCACGCAGCATCCCGGCTCCGGCCATAGCCAAAGCGGGATGCAGCCCCAGTATGTGGAGTTTCTACGTGAGTACGGTTTTGGCGATCTTTATTTTGTAAATGTGACCGGCGATGTCATCTATTCCGTTCAGCGCAAGGAGGAACTCGGCACAAACGTGCTTGCGGGGGGACTGGCAAGTGAGGGATTACGGGATGTTTGCCACAAGGCCTCCACGGCCGAGCACGGTACGGTGTTCATTTCAGAGTTTGCCCCGTATCAGCCCGATTTAGGGATTCCCGTGGCTTTCGCGGCCGCTCCGGTGTTCTCCAAGGATGGCTCAAGGATGGGTATAATGGCGGTGAAGATTCCCAAAGATCGCCTTAATGCCATCATGCGGGGCGAAGCAGGACTCGGCAGAACCGGTGAATCTTACCTGGTGGGGGAAAACG
>JAKAGL010000270.1 GCA_021815535.1 bacterium | reverse complement strand
GAACGATTGGTGACGCGCGATGAGTTGGAAAGCATAGAGGCCGAGCTGGCGGCCGAGTCGGAAAAAATAGCGGCATTCGAGGGGAACGGAGGTCTTATGCCGGAGTGGCCGACGGTGTCCGAATTATGTCCCGGACGCCGGTGCGGTTTTTACCGTTTTTGTTTTCCCGCCGGCCGCTGATAACTGAAAAAAAACCGCCATGAGTTTCTTTGAGTGGATTATGCCGCTTCTTCTTTCTTCTAACTGAAAGGGAAAAAACCGGGGTAGCCGCCGCCGTGCCGGTCAGGCGGAGACGGAAATGGCCGCGTTTGATTTCAGCAATTGGCTGGCGGCGTGGAAATCGGCCACCTTTTCGGGCTGGGTGGTGAGAACCGCCGAAATGTTCGCTCCCATTAACGCGGCGACATCGCTGGCCGATTTGCCGCCGAGCCCCGCATCTATTTTTCCGGCGCCCATTGTTCCGGTAACGGGGAAGGTGGCGAGGGGATTTTGGCCTCCGACGGAATATGCGCCGCTGGTATTGGGCGCCGCCGTTGTGGGGGTCATGACGGCATTGGCCGTTATTCCCATTTTTTCGGCCACGGTCAGGGCCGACTCCCCTTTCATGATCATCTCTTTGGGGTCGGGGGCGTTTGCCGCGGCAGGCGCGCCCGTCTTCGAGGTATCGATCAACCCTTCCTTCATCTTGGCGCTGTCGCCCAGCGTATTAACCTCTTTCGGGTTGTAGTCAACCATTCCTGCCTTCGGCGCCTTATCGGCGCCAATGAATTTTTTTGCCGATTCTTTCGGATCGATCAGCCCTTTGGTTCCTTTTACGGCCTCGGGGTCTATCATCCCTGCTTGTACGGTGGATTGAGCGGTATTGTTTTTCCCCGCTGCCTGCTGTGCCGGGGGTTGTGTTGCGGTCCCCGTGTCGGTGTATTTGCTGTAGGCTTCGCGGGTGGACGCCATGTTTTGCTGGAACTTGATCTCGGAGGTTTTTGACACGTATTTTGTTGCGGCGAAATCATACGGCTCGCGGCTGAATCCGATGCGCGGACGGCCATAGGCGTCGTACTGTTGGGTGAAGTGCACCTGCTTTGCGTGGTTTGTCTGCCGTCCTTCCTCCTGGGTGGCGATGACGGAAAAGTCCTTTTGCGGCACCGCTTTGTATTCCGTTTTTACCAGCTGTTTGGGTGCGCTATAGCTATCTTTACCGAACTCGGCGGTCAGCCCGTGTTGGCCGAGATTTCCCGCGGTGATGTTTTGGCCCGTTACGTTGTTATTTTGCGAGCCAATTGGTTTTAGATCTCCGCCACCATTATCCGATGCCTCTCCGGGGAGCGGTATCGGCTTTACGGATGACTTGGATTCTGTTTTTCCCGCCGCCGAGAGCTCCCCCGATCCACCGGGGGTATTCAATTTGAATTCGACCCTCTTGTGGGGTTTTGGAATGAAAATGGCGTCTTCGGCGATGCTGGTGCGTGCAGGTTTTACCTGTTGCACAGGAGGCGTCGGCGCCCCCTTCGGCGTCACATTGAGCCGCGCACTGCCAAGATCAAGAGCCATCTTTAAACGTCCTCTTAATAAAACAAGGTCTTACCATTTCCGGCCGGGATGCGTACACCCACCCATTTCTCCTTTCGGCAGAAAACCCCAATTCTTTACAGAGAGGAAATATTTAATTTTTCTCCGTATTTTTTGTTACGGGATATTCTTCCACTGTACTTAACATTTCGGCACGCAGGTGAAACGGCTTTAGCAGGAAATTATGGTAGACTTGCCGGGTCTGAAACATAAGGGTATGCGCCTTTTTGGGGCGCCATTTGAGGAGGAATGAAATGTCGCGATTGTCAGTTCAGGAAATAGAAAGTCGTATCCGGGTGGTTCCGGATTTCCCAAAAAAAGGGATCATGTTCATGGATCTTACCACTGCCTTCAATGATGCGGCGGCATTTCAGAGCATTATCGATACACTGTACGACCATTACAAAGGCATGAAGGTGAACCATGTGGCCGGTATCGAGGCGCGGGGGCTGATCCTTGCGTCGGCCTTGGCATACAAGCTGGGATGCGGCATGACCATGATCCGCAAGCCGGGCAAGCTGCCGGCGGAGACGGTATCGGAATCCTACGCGCTTGAGTATGGCACCAACGAGATTCATGTGCATAAAGATGCATTCCGCCCCGGCGATCATGTATTGCTGGTGGACGACTTGTTGGCTACCGGAGGGACAATGAAGGCGGCTATCAACTTGGTGGAAAAACTGGAAGCGAAAGTTGCGGGCGTAGCCTTTGTGGTGGAATTGGCTTTTCTGAACGGCATGGAAAAGCTGAAGGGTTACGACTGTTACAGCATGATAGTGAGCAAGTAGCGGTTACGGATAAACCGGGCTATCGTTCCGCCGCGCGGGCGATAGCCGCTTCGATGGCGCGGCGGTGTTCCTCCACCGGTTCGCAGACCACATGGTATTTTTGAGCTCCCGCCCCGCCGAAGGTGAGATTGAAACCGTTGACCGCCTGGCTTGAAAGGCGCATTCGGTTCTTGCCGTGCGAGTGGTTGTCTATAACGTCCGGCACGATGAGCTGGACGAACGGCAGGGTGAGTATCTCCTCCAGATATGGCATCGCCTCCTTGAGGATGGCGTGCTTTACCTTGAGCCGGTTTCTACGGTATTCGTGTTGTGGCATTGGAGTGGCGACTAAGCCTCCGAATAGCCTTCGATGTGGGGCGCGGCGGCGTTCCATGCGCCGCACGCCGGGCATTGCGGGAAGTATTCCGCTTCCGGCACGCCGCACGCCTGGCAGCGGTATTGCACAAACGCGCTCCTTTGCGATTTCAACGCCTGTTCCAGCGCCTTGATGGCGGCATCGTCCGGCGTGGGCGCGGCATACAGCTCCAGCAGGGCTTTGGCCACGGCGGCCATCGGCAGGGCCGCCACTGCGGCGTTAAGCGATGCGATACGGTTTCTCGCGGCATCGAACAGCCGGTTCTCAATCTCCAGCACGGCGGCGATAAGCGGCAAAAGCTTTTCCTCCGGTGCGGCGGCAAGGGCGGCATTGACGATTTCCAATTCTTTGGCAGCCCCCCCGGCGGCCCGCGCCGCTGCCGCCAGCCGTAAAAGCGGGATGATGTTGCGGCTTGCACGGAACTCTTTTAGCAATGCGGTTTCCGCCTCGCCATGCAGTCCCAAGGCTTCCAGCGATCCCGCGAGAAGCATCCGCGCCGCCAGGAAATCCGGCTGAAGCCGCAGGGCGGCGGCGAACTGTTCCCTAGATCG
>JAKAGL010000269.1 GCA_021815535.1 bacterium | reverse complement strand
CGTCCCCCCAAAAATCCCGACATAAGCACGGCTACCGCCAATGCTAACGTGGCGGGCCCATCATTGAGGAAATAGCGCGTTTGGTGAAGCACTACCAGAAAAACTATAGGGGCCAGCACCCACAAAGCCGGACCGGGAAGAAAATTGCGCCGCAAATCGGTCAGCCACGCGCGCGCATAGCCAAACATCCCTTCCGTGAAGATCAGGCCGAAAAACAATCCCGCCGCGCAATGCATCAGGTACTCGCGCGGATTGTCGGCCAGCGATGCCAATGTGAAATGCAACTTCACCATATGGAATATCCCCGCGGCGGTCAAAATAACGGCAAAAACCGAACAAACTATCGGTCGGCCTGCGCGAAGAAATAAAAACGTTGAAATATCATTCATCGGTTTCCGCATATTATGCACTATTTTCCGCATAAGGATGGCGTTTTTATTAAAGTGATTGACCAAACGATTTTAAAGGCAGCTCTTTAGAAAATGTGAGAAGTACTCATTAATAAACCGGAACTTTTTCTCTTCTTACAGCAGCATCTTTGCCAATTATCGGACTTGCGGCTTCTTTGTTGCTTCACCATTGTGCGTCCTAACTGTGCTTCCCGGTCCCCACGCGACAGGGGATCAGATAATGTCACGGAATCGCCCTTGGGTAGCGCGCAGACGCAGGCTGATGTTGCGAGCCAATCCTTTCATGATTTTCATTGCCACCCGCGGATTTTCGTTCTGCAACACATCAAACTTCGATTTGGTGAGAATCAATATTTCGCAATGGGTTGTCGCGCGCACGGTGGCGGAACGCTCGTATTCATCTATAAGAGCCATCTCACCGATGGAAGCGCCGGGACCGTAGGTGGCGACTATCTTCTGCTGCCGGTTTTCAGCGGTGAGAATGATTTCCATCACCCCTTCCACGATGAAAAGCAGATAGCTTCCCATATCCCCTTCATGAAAAATGGTGTTCCCCTCTTCTATCTGCCGCAGGCTCAGGTATGGGGCGAATGCCTTGATATCATCAGCGTCGAACGAGTCGAAAAACGGCAGTTCCCTCAGCAGATTCATTACATTCTGTTTGGTACGTTCCATAATTCACGCCCCTCCTTCAGTCGGCGATAACCTGATATATCCGGTGCCTTCCCGGTATTCCTTTGAGTTCAAAAAAACCTATAAGCCGCGTTTTGGCGCTCCCGTTCTTCTCCAGTTCCTGTTTTACCGGCTCGGTCACCAGTATCCGGTTCAACAATGGCATCTGTTCCGGCTTCATTCCACCCTCCTCGGGTATCAGATCCTTCGGCTTGACCCCTTCAACGCGGAAGGTCATGTTCACGGCGGTGCCAAGCCGGTCTCCCTTATCGTCAATACGGGTTTCGCCAACGTTGATGGCAATACGGACGTCGATCCGCTCCTGCGGGGGATGCGTGGCATTACTTTTTTTCAGGGTTTCCAGAATATCGATTGCAAAGCTTACCGCGTGTGAAATCTCGTTAAAGGCCATCAGGTAGCCGTCGCCGGTGCTCTTGGTGAAACGGGCTCGATGCTTGGTGGAGATCGGTTTGGTCTCTTCTACCAAGCGGTTCGTCAGGCGAAGGGCAAAGTCATCGCCATACTTCGCGCCTATGTCCGTGCTGTTGGCAAGATCAAGCACTAAAATTGCCTCCACCCGCACCCGCGCCCCATCCAGAAACGGGCTGGTGAAAATGGTGCTGCCACCGGTCCACTTTTCCCGTGTCTGCTCTGCAATGATCTGGTTCGCTTTCACGGCATGACCGGTCATATCTTTTATGATCTGCAAAGCCAGATCCCGAATATCGGCATCGCTGTCCTTCACAGATGCTTTAATGACGGCGAGAGTGTTCTTGTCGTTTATTTTTTGCAGTGACTTGAGCGCCTCCATCCGGACATTGCGCTCGGGATCATCCATAAAATCACACAGAAATTCCACCGCTCGCGCGCCGCCGATATCCCCCAATGCCTGCGGCACAACCCAACGGACGTCATAGTCATCCCGTAATGCCATTACCAGATCGATGGCCCGGTCGTCCTTTAGTTTGCCCAGGGCGGAAACGGCCTTTTCGCGTACCCACCAATCCGGGTCATTCAGCAATCCCGCTAACGCGTCAAACGTGGAAGGATCCGGAAGACGATTGAAGTATTCTACGGCCGCACGACGGACGTTCTCGTCCGGGTTGGCGAACAGTTCCCGCACCCGCGCGCCTACATCGGGCTTGTTCACCAAAGCCAACGCATCAATGGCTATCTCGCGCACCCACCAGTCTGGATCTTGTACGCACCGTATCAACGTCTCGGCTGAGTTAATGGTCTTCATTTTGCTCAGGATTTCCACCCCCGCGCGGCGCACATTCACATCTGCATCCCGCATGGAATGAATAATCTCGGGCACCAGCGATTCATCAGCTATGTTTTCCAGCGCTTCCACCACCATTTGACGGACAATAAGGTCGTTATCAGCGATGCTGGCAAGAATGGCGCGCGCGGCATTTGAATTTCCGATCTGTCCCAACGTTTGAATGATGGTGATCTTTATCTTCGGATCCCGTTCGGCCTTCAGCAAATCCATCAACGGACCGATACTGGCGGAATCTTTTATCCGACAAATCGCTTCCACCGCTTTTTTGCGAAGCCACCAATCAGGCGAACTCATCAACGGCATCAAGTATCCCGCCGCCTGCGCCCCGCCCAGATCCGCTATGAGGCCAATAGCAATCCCCTTCAGCTCTTTGTCGTCCTCTCTAAGATATGAAATGAGTTTATCCAGCGCGGTTGGAGAACCGATTTTCCTAAGTAGATCGGCAATGCCGCGCCGGAGCATCGCATCTTTCTCCTTGAGCCTTTCGGCAAGGCGCGGAATCGCTGCCGCCATGGCCTTTTTTTCAAGAATACCGCGAGCCAAGGAACGCACCAGCTCTTTGTGGTGGCCCAAAAGCCCGATGAACAACTCCATTTGATCGCGGTCGTAAAATGCGGAAAAACTTCTCTCAAAATCGGCATCGGTGATTTTGCGCGCCACATAAGTATCTACCAGCGCGTTAAGTCCTTCCCCTCCGAATGCACGCAATGACCGCACATAAGGGGTGGTATCCTGCCCGGGCGAGCTGAGAATCTGGCTCACTAGCCTTTTTATTTTAAAACTGTCAAACATCCCGTTTGGTATTTTCCGTTTTTGTCCAACCAGCCGCTTTCTTCAGAAAACGCACCAGAATCCAAATGTTAACTACTATTACAAAAGCAACGATACCAATATATACC
>JAKAGL010000034.1 GCA_021815535.1 bacterium | reverse complement strand
TCGGCGTCAGCATGGACACCGAATGGTTTTACCGCAAAGGGGGCTATTTTGTCGGCAGCCGCGTCACCACGGGTATCGCCTTTGTGGATTCAATCACGAACAATCTTTACCTCAGCGGTTTTGTGGCGGTCAAGCGGATTTCAGCATGGAGTCACTGGGTGGATGTCAACATCGTTGACAGGACCGTGAACGGCGTCGCGAAGTTCTTTATGCGGGCCAGCGAGTTCGCCCGGCAATTCCAGCCGGGCCTGTTGCGCGGGTATGCCTTCACCATGGCCATCGCGTTTGTCCTGATAGCCGGCTATTACCTGTTGGGGGGTAAATAAGCATGTTCCCCATACTTACCGTTATAATCCTGATACCGCTGTTCGGCGCGGCCACCCTGCTTTTCGTGCCGAAGAAAAGCGAAAATATCATCCGTGGCATCACCCTTATGACAGCGATCCTTGATTTCATCGTATCGTTGCCCCTCTTTTTTGATTTCAGGGAAGATACCGCCGCCATGCAGTTCGTTGAGCGGCTTACGTGGATTCCTTCATGGGGGGCCGAATATTCGCTGGGGTTGGATGGCATCTCGCTGTTCATGGTGCTGCTGACGACCTTTACCTGCGTCATCGTCTATCTGGCGACGTGGACGGCGGTCGACAAGCACGTCAAAGAATTCAATATCGCCCTTCTGGTGCTCCAGACCGGCATGGTGGGCGTTTTCTGCTCGCTCGACTTTGTGCTTTTCTACGTTTTTTGGGAGCTGATGCTGATCCCGATGTATCTGCTCATCGGCATCTGGGGCGGGAAGAACAGGCTCTACGCCACCGTCAAGTTTTTCATTTATACGATGGGCGGTTCGGTGCTGATGCTGTTCGCGATCCTGGTTCTCTACTTCGAATACCACGCTCAGACCGGAGTTTACACGTTCGACATTCTCAGATATCACTCATTCGGAATGAGCAAGACGCTCCAGTTTTGGCTGTTCCTCTGCTTCTTCATAGCGTTTGCGATAAAGGTGCCGGTCTGGCCGTTCCATACCTGGTTGCCGGACGCACACGTTGAGGCGCCCACGGCCGGTTCGGTGATACTTGCCGGCATTCTGCTGAAGATGGGAACCTACGGATTCCTCCGGTTCTCGTTGCCGATATTCCCCGATGCGTCTGTTTCCGCCGCATGGTGGATCAGCTGGCTGGCCATCATCGGCATCATCGCCGGCGCACTCATGGCGTTGGCCCAGACCGACGTGAAGAAGCTGGTGGCGTATTCATCCGTAAGCCACTTGGGGTTTGTGGTGCTGGGCACCTTCGCCTTCACCCTGCGCGGCATCTCGGGCGGGATCATGCAGATGATCAACCACGGCATATCCACCGGCGCTTTGTTCCTTTTGGTCGGCATATTGTACGAAAGGCGGCACACGCGCATGATCGCCGAGTATGGCGGCTTGCATAAGGTGATGCCGAAATTCGCGTTCGTGTTTATGATCGTCGCGCTCTCTTCCATAGGTCTTCCGCTCACCAACGGGTTCATCGGCGAGGTGATGATCCTGATCGGCGTTTACGAAGCCAACGCGGTATACGCGTCGCTGGCCGTGGTCGGCGTTCTGCTGGGAACGGCATACATGCTCTGGACGTACCGGCGCGTGGTATTTGGCAAGGTGACCAATGAGAAGAACAAGACGCTGCCCGATTTGAACGCGCGCGAAATGATCTACATGGCTCCGTTGGTCGTCATGATCTTCCTGCTGGGGATATACCCCAATCCGGTGGTCCGTAAAATGGATGCCAGCGTTAAAAACCTGCTTGTCACCATGGATAAAGCAAAAGAGGCTCGGCTGGGGCACCCCGCCGCCGCCCTCGCCGCCAACCTTGATGTGGATAAGAAGAGGGACTGATGGTTATTGTGCCGCCTTCCATTGACCTGGCCGCTGTAGGGCCCGAACTGATTTTGACCGGCGTGGCTTCGCTGTTGCTGCTTGTCGGCGTATTTTTCAAAGAGCAGAGCCGCTTCCTGAATCCGTGGATAGCCCTTCTGGGGGTGATCCTGGCTTCCGGCTGCGCCTCGTACGAGTTGTTCCCGCACACCACCTTTCAGGGGATGTACGCGGCCGACCTGTTCACCCGGTTCTTCAAGCTGGTGTTCCTGCTTGGCACCGGCATGACCATCCTTATTTCCATTAAATACACTGCCGATGAACGTATCGAGCACGCGGAATACTACGCGCTGCTCATGTTCGCCACCGTCGGTATGATGCTGATGGCGGCCGCGTCGGATATGGTCACGGTATTCCTCGGCATCGAAACGCTTTCCCTTTCACTGTATGTGCTTGCCGGGTACACCCGCACACGGCTTGTATCGAACGAGGCGTCTTTGAAATACTTCCTGCTGGGCGGCTTCGCCACCGGCTTTCTGCTGTATGGCATAGCGCTGATTTATGGCAGCACCGGTCAAACCAACCTTGCCAAGATTGCGTACGCCGTTACCCACGGCAATCCGAACACCGGCCTGCTTACCATGGGCGCGCTGATGTTGCTGGTGGGGCTGGGCTTCAAGGTGGCGGCGGTGCCGTTCCACCAGTGGACGCCGGACGTGTATCAGGGGGCGCCCATCCCGGTAACGGCCTTCATGTCGGCCGGGCCGAAGGCGGCGGTGTTGGCGGTGATGATCCGCGTTTTTGAACAATCGATCGTTTTTATGAATATCGATTGGACCATCTGGATTACCATTCTGGCGATCTTCACCATGACTGTCGGTAACATTGCGGCATTGGTGCAGGCCGATGCCAAGCGGATGCTGGCCTTTTCATCGATATCCCACGCCGGATACGCTATGGTCGGCATGGCCGCCGCTTCCCGCGAAGGGTCGAGCGCGGTGCTTTATTACATGCTGGTGTACACCTTTATGAACATCGGCGCGTTCGGCATTCTGGCGCTTGTGGCGCGGCAAAACGAACACCGGACCGCCATGCGCGATTTCACGGGGCTTGCCTACAAGAATCCCGGCCTTGCGCTTATCATGACCATTCTCGTCTTCTCGCTGGCCGGCATCCCGCCGATGGCGGGGTTCACGGCGAAGTTCTATGTCTTCATGTCCGCCATCAAGGCCGGGCAGAATTTCCTGGTGCTTGCGGCGGTGGTGAATTCCGCCATCGGCATCTACTATTACCTCCGCTTCGCCATCTACATGTACATGAAAGAGGAAGAGGCGCCGAGCACCTTGCCGCCGTTGCGCGCATCGCTGGGGCTTATCCTGGCGCTGGTGATAGCGCTTTACGGCGTCATCCGCCTCGGTGTGCTCCCAGCCGAATACCTCGACTTCGCGGGCAAAGCGTTCCTTACGTTCTGATAATTATCGCCGATCCGAAGGCCGGGCTAAAACCCCGGCCTTTTTTTATAGCGAAAGGTGCTTGAGGGATTTTTTGAGTAGATCGGCCAGAGTTGCATCCGGCGATTCGGCGGTGATTTTCAGCAGCGTTTTTTCAACATCCTTCTTCTGATACCCCAGGTTCAGCAACGCGGCCAGCGCGTCGGCCATGTTGCGTTGCGCCTCGTTCTCGGGAGCGGTGCTCGCCAGCGAGGGGCCGAATTTATCTTTCAACTCAAGGATGATCCGCTCGGCGGTTTTTGCGCCAACGCCGGGGATCTTTGAGAGTTTTGTTTTGTCGCCGGTAACGATGGTGTTCTCCAACGCGTCCGGCCTCACCCCCGAGAGGATGGCGCAGGCAAGGCGCGGCCCGATGCGGGTGACGCTGATAAGTTTCACGAACATCTCTTTTTCTTCGCGGTTGGCAAAGCCATACAGGTGCAGTGCATCCTCGCGGGCTATTGTAACGGTGGGCATCTGGGCCGGTTCCCCTTCGCGCGGCAGTGATTCGTACCCCGCTAACGTGATAAAAAGGCGGTAGCCAACGCCCCCGGCCTCGATGACGGCATACTGCGGCATTTTTTCCAGCAGCGTGCCGCGCAGATGGGCGATCATCCCCGGACTCCCCGTCTAATGTGGCGTGCGGACGGCGCGGCTTCCTTCACCAACGCCAATTTGCGGCGCATCGGCGCGTTGTGCAGGTGGGTCACAGCCACGGCGAGCGCATCGGTTACGTCTTCCGGTTTTGGTATCTCCTTCATGTTCAGCAGGCGGCAGACCATCGCCGCCACCTGCCCCTTCCCCGCGTGCCCCGCCCCCACCAGCGCTTTTTTCACCTGCAGGGCGGTGTACTCGTTGAACGGAATGTTTTGAAGAAGCGCGGGCATAAACGCCGCCGCACGGGCGTGCCCTAGCATGAGCGCGCTACGCGCATTTTCGGCGAAAAAGACGTTTTCCACCGCCACTTCATCGGGCAGGTATTCAATCATGATCTCTGCGTACGCTTCGAAAAGATATTTCAGCCGGGGGTGCAGCTCCTTTGCGGGCGGCGGTTTGACCACCCCCCAGGCGACCGGCACAAGGATGCCCCCACGCTCTTCCACGATGCCGTAACCGGCCACCCGGCTGCCGGGGTCGATGCCGAGCACCCTCATTGGACGGGGCTCACTCGTTGGCAAGCGCCTCCATAATGTCGTCGGCGATGTCGAAGTTGGCGTATACCTTCTGTACGTCATCATGGTCGTCCAGCACTTCCATCAGCTTGAGCATCGAGCGGGCCTTGTCCTCGGCGAGCGCCACCGTGCTTTGCGGCACCATCATGATTTCCGCCAAGGTCGTCTTCAGGTTTTTCTTTTCAACCGCCGCTTTCACCGCATCGAAATCCTCAGGTGCGGTGACAACTTCGTAGTTATCTTCCAGGGTATGCATGTCTTCCGCGCCGGCGTTTATCACCAGTTCCATCAGATCGTCTTCTTTGATCTGGTCCTTCGGCACGACGATCATCCCCTTTTTGTGAAACATCCAGTTCACGCATCCAACTTCACCCATACTGCCGCCATATTTGGTAAGAAGCGAGCGGATCTCGCCGACCGTGCGGTTTTTGTTATCGGTCATGGCGCTTATCAGCAGGGCGACTCCACCGGGACCGTATCCTTCATAGTTGATTTCGTCGTATGTCGACCCTTCCAACTCGCCCGTCCCCTTTTTGATGGCGCGGTCGATGGTATCGTTCGGCATATTGGCGCCTTTGGCTTTGTCCACCGCCGTCCGCATGCGCGGGTTCGCATTGAGGTCGCCGCCGCCCAACCGGGCCGCAACGGTAATTTCCTTGATGATCTTGCCCCAGAGTTTGCCGCGTTTTGCGTCAGCCGCCCCTTTTTTGTGTTTAATTGTCGCCCATTTAGAATGACCGGACACGGTAAACCCCCTCATAATTTCAATAACGTTAAGCGCCCCGATGGCGCGCCAGTCTGTGTGATTTCCCCATAAAGTCTATCACATCCCAAAAGAATGCGCGCCCTGCTCAATGCGGGATTAGAATAAAACCGAGGAGACATTGTCATGCCCAAGCTTGCGATCAACCGCATCGGCAAAAATCTCTGGGAGATCCCTGCCAGCGCTAAAAAAGGAATGAACGTCCCGGCGCGCATTTACACCTCGGCGGAGATGCTTGCGTCCATCGACGAGGCCGCGTTGGACCAGGTGTCCAACGCGGCTATGTTGCCCGGGGTCGTTCTCAATACGCTGGCGATGCCGGATATCCACTCCGGCTACGGTCTGCCGATAGGAGGCGTGATGGCGACCGATCCGGCATCCGGCGTCGTTTCCCCCGGCGCGGCGGGATACGACATCAACTGCGGCGTACGGCTGATGAAAACCCCGTTCGTGAAGGAGCAGATCATGCCGTTGCGCGAGATGCTGGCGGACCTCCTGGCGGCCCGCATACCCTGCGGTGTGGGGCGTGGAGGGGCGATCGATCTCTCCGATGCGGACTATCGCGCCATTGCCGAAAAAGGCTCGGCGTGGGCGGTTCGGCGTGGGTTCGGCCTCAAGGATGACATCGTCCACACCGAATCGGAAGGCGCCATGCAGGGGGGCGATCTTGAAGGGGTGAGCGGTCACGCGAGAAAACGGGGGCGCGATGAGATGGGAACGCTCGGCGGCGGCAACCATTTTGTGGAGGTGCAGTACGTAGATAAAGTCTACAACTCTGCGATCGCCGCTTCCTGGGGGGTGAACGAAGGACAAATTACATTGATGATTCACACCGGATCGCGCGGGTTCGGCCATCAGGTAGCCACCGATCATCTGAAGTCAATGGGCCACGCCATGCGGAAATACGGCATTATCGTGCCAGACCGCGAGCTGGCGTGCGTGCCGGTGGATAGCGGCGAGGGGCGCGAATACCTTGGCGCGATGCGCGCCGCCGCCAACTATGCCTGGTGCAATCGGCAGGTGATCATGCACCTCGCGCGCAAAGCGCTTTCAGAGGCGCTGCGGGCGGCGCCCGATTCAATGCCGTTGCTTTACGACGTGGCGCACAACATCATTAAGTTGGAAGAGCACATGGTGGAGGGGAAAAAGCGGAAGGTGATGGTGCATCGCAAAGGGGCCACGCGCGCGCTGGGGCCCGGACACTCCGAGCTGCCCGAGGCATACAAACTTACCGGCCAACCGGTACTGATACCCGGCGATATGGGGCGGATGTCTTATTTGCTGGCCGGTACGCAGACCGCGATGGAACAGACTTTTGGTAGCAGTTGTCACGGCGCGGGGCGCGTGCTGAGCCGTCACGCAGCTTCAAAGAAGGGGCGGGGCAGGGATCTGCCCAAAGAGATGGCGGAAAAAGGGGTTGCCGTGAGATCGGTGGAAAAGGGGACGCTGGCTGAAGAGATGCCCGAAGCCTACAAGGACGTTTCGCAGGTGGTGGATGTGGTGACCGCCGCCGGTTTGGCTCTTCCAGTGGCCCGCCTGCGCCCGATAATTGTCATAAAAGGCTAATAACACTACGGCATCTCATTGATATATAGTTGGTTTGTATCCGGCTTGCAAAATAAGGAATTCCCCCTTAAGATGAATTAGGGATTATGTAGGTCTCTTTAGTTCTGGAGGATATGTTATGACAAGGAATGATATTGAACCGCTCTCAACCCGCGAGGTTTTGAAATGCGCCATGCAGAGCGAAAAAATAGCGAGCGAGAAGTACAACGCCATCGGCGAGGTAATGCTCAGCTCCTATAATTTTGCAACCGCCCAGATATTTTTCGAAGCGGCGAAAGTGGAAAAAGGACATTTCCTTCGCCTTAAAAAGGCCCTCAAACGGTTGTACGGCATTGTTGTGAACGATTCGACACCGCTTCCTTTCAGTACGGTATGTGCCCCCAACAGCGGCGATAATGCCTGCCTGGTGGATATCAAATCCGGTATGCAGGAAGAGGATGCCATCCGCTACATGGAAGACGTCGAACGGGCCGCCGAGAAGTTTTACCGCGATGCAGTGGATAAAACAGACCGGATGGACATGAAAGTGCTGTTCAGGACGTTGGCCAATGAGGAAGGAAGGCATAGCCGCTCGATTCGCAAGATCGCCCGTAAGGCGGCGACGCGCGATGCTGGCAATACACCGTTACGTGTGATGCCGAGTACGATGCACTGAAGTGGCGCCAGAAGCTGGATAGGGTATTTAGCCCTTTTTTGGCGTGAGATGGTTTTGCGCTGGGTAAAAGAGGCTTTTTTGAAGCCGAGGGGGCGGTACGTTCAAATGAGATTTGAGAGGGAGCGGGTGGATCTGTTTATTTATCTAAGATCAGGCTGACGTTATCCTCAACCTTCTGAATTCTCATGAGACTCCCCGTCGGCCTATTAACATCGGTTAATCAGCCGACGGGGAGCGATTCATTTATTTCCGTTTCGGTTTACGAGGAGCATGGGGCCGGGGAGCATGATGAGCGCCGCCAACTTTCATTTCCTTTACCTCCTATTCTTATATATGTATTACATATCGGCGATGATGACGGAAGACTGAAGAGATTAATTCGTTTATTTTTGTAAAGAAAATACAATGGGTTGTGCAAGAGCTGGATTACCATTCCCTTTACAGTCATTCCACCGTTACGCTTATGACACCGAGAATGCGGAGCAACCGTTTGATAGTCTCATTTTTCCAGATGGAATAACGCCGTAACGCTTCTTCCGCATAACCGGGCCCCCCCATCAGCAGATTTTGGCCCTGTTCCTCGCCGGTAAGCCTGCCGATCTTCACCAACAGAGTGCCTTCATCAAAGGCCACGAATTCGCAGTTGTAGGAGCTTTCGATCTTTGATTCATTGCATATCGCGTCGGTTTCCTTGTGTACCCGAACAGTCCGTAGTTCCATCATCCGTTGACGCGCTTCTTCGCGGTGGCGATTTACCGGAAAGCCCCGGAGGAATTCGCGGTATCCTTCTTCGACGTCCCGTTTTTTATAGGGTTCATATTCCAACTCGTCTTTCAGTTCCTCGGCCTCGGGAACCCTTTCGCTGGAGGCGTGGTCGCGTAGGAACTCCGCCCAGGCGATTATGCTGCCGGTCATCTTCACCTCTTCGAAGATGAGGTCTTCTATGGCCGCCTTCGCGGCTGGAACCATCGGATGATTCGGAAATTCCTCGATGAAATGAGTATAGTCCTCAATGGTGTTTTCACGCGAGACCGAAAGGAAGATAAGGTCGTCGATCCTCCGTTCCGCTTCGGCGGCGTGGGGACTTTGCGGATACTTGACGGCGAAAACAATATAGTCCCTGATGCTGTTTTTTTCCCGGCATCGGCGGAAGCGGATGTCATCAACCGTTTCCAGCGCCCGGGCCTCGAAGCGGTTACCGTGGCTATCCTTGATATATTTATCCAAAAGGCTTTCTTTGCCGGTTTCCAGCGCCTTTTTCCTGATGGATTCAAATATCATTTCGCCCGGCTCAGGCGTATCGGATGACTGCGTTGAAGGCGTTGCCGGGGGATCGGTCAAAGATTCTCCTGCAGTTGCGGCCGGGTTGCCCGTGGTATCTTCCGCGCGCGCGGCGGCACAAAAAAGAAATACACCGGCGAACATTGCCATGCCGATGCGCCAAAAGAAAACAAACGCGGGTTGCCGGTGTGTCCGGCCCTCCATGCCACGTCCGGCATTTATAACCGCCACGCCAGATGATTTGATGATCACATGGCTGATTATAGTGAACCCTCCCCTTTTTTACCACCGCACCGTTGCGTACCGGCCAATCGCGGGGATGGCTCCTTCTTTGGGCTTCCTTTTTCCCCCGGCGCAAATTAAAGTATCCAGTATGGTAATAACAGTTGCAGTGGCGGGTGCTTCCGGTTACACGGGTATAGAGGCGCTGAAAATACTCAGCCGCCATCCCGGTGTGAAACTTCTGGCCGCTTCCGCGCAGACGTATGCGGGACAGCCGCTTGCCTCGCTTATAGGGGCGGGAGCGCCCGATATGAAATTTTGCGCCGCCGATGCGCCGGAAATCGGCGAGGCGGAGGTGATTTTCTCCTGCCTCCCGCATGGAGCCGGCGCGGAGAGCATCGTGAAGTGGCGGCAACAGGGAAAGGTGGTGTTTGACCTCTCGGCCGATTTCCGGCTGAAGGACCCGGCGCTTTACGATAAGTGGTACGGCCATACCCATGTGGCCCCCGATCTGCTGAAAACCGCCGTGTATGGCTTGCCCGAGGCGCGACGCGACGCCATTAAAAACGCCGATCTTATCGCCTGTCCCGGCTGTTTTGTCACCGCAACGCTGCTGGGCCTGCTGCCGGTGGTGCGGGCCGGGTGGGTAAAACCTTCGGTGTTTGTAAGCGCCGTTTCAGGTACCAGCGGGGCGGGGCGGAAGAGCGACGCCGCATACGCCTTTTGCGAGGTGAATGAAAACCTCTATGCCTATGGTGCGCCAAAACACCGGCATACACCCGAAATGGAGCAGGAGTTTTCTCTTGCCGCCGGCAAAGAAATGCATGTGTCGTTCGTGCCGCACCTTGGCCCCTTCAATCGGGGGATCCATGCCACCCTTTTTGCCGAGCCGGCCATTCCGATCAGCCAGGCCGAACTGACAAAGTATTACGAGGATTCTTATATAGCTTCGCCGTTTGTAACGGTTACCGCTGAAAACCCGCAATTGAAAAACGTGCGGGGAACCAACCACTGCCACATCAAGCCGTTGCTGGACGAACGGACCGGCAAGTTGCTGGTTTTCAGCGTCCTCGACAATCTGATCAAGGGGGCGGCGGGCCAGGCGGTGCAATGCTTCAACATCAGGTTCGGTTTCGCTGAAACCGAAGGTCTTTTGATGGCTCCGGTTTAGCCGGGTTTGCCGTGAAAAGCCCGGGCCGGTTTTTTCTTTCCGGCCCGCGCCTCTATCGTGATACTTCTGCTGGTAGCGCCTTAACTGGTATGTTTGCAGTTGCACAGCTGGCGCAGGTATTTCACCATCCCGTGGATTTCGTCTTCATGCAAAATAGTTTTGTGCGCCGGCATCGCCGAATTAAAGCCGGTCGCTTCCCCGCCCTCGCTGATGGTTTTAAACAGCTGTTCGTCGGTGCGTTTGCTCATATAGGCGGCGTCGGTGTGGTTGCGCGGCGGAACCTCCAGCGTTTCGGCCAATTGTCCTTTGCCATCGCCATCCCTGCCGTGGCACATAGAGCAGTAAAGCTGGTAATTGTTTGCCGCGTTCCCCAAATCGTCGCCGGCCGCCAGCGCGGGTTTGGCCGCGAATGCCGAAATAATAAACGTCAGAACGCCGAGTGATGTAAGAAACCTTTTCTTCATGATGTTCCGTCCTCCCAAATTATTTTTTCCGGTACACGTTCAATCCGATCTTTTCATTCCGATCCGGGATGGTTATGTTTCCTTCGGTTGAGGCGATAATGATGGTCTTTCCTGATGAGGAAGGGCCGAATTCCTTGGTCAAATCCACCTTGATGGTGAGGATGTTGCCTTGAACGGCAATTTCAACGTTTTTCATGTTTTTCTCCATTCTGCCCGATGCGATTATAAATGCCGAACTGGGCGTTATCTTAACAAATCTTGTTTTCACCGTAAAATGACTTTAAACAGTAATAAATGGCCTAAATCGTCTTGAACGGAGTTGTGCCGAGCCGCAATCGGCAATTATTGTTACAGATATCGCCACGAAGCGTGAGAATAAGCGCTTTGCCTGGGGGCGCGGCAATGAGCGCCACCGCCGCATTATCAAAGATTAACGCCAATATTTTAATCCCCATAACGCCCGTGTTAGTATACAATTACCCGCAATAAATAACCGCAGATTGGGCCGAGGATGGACATACAGAAGAACCTCATAAAAAAGATTCTGGTCTTGCGATACCGCTCGATTGGGGACATTATCCTGAGTTCCCCGGCGCTGGAAGCGTTGCGGATCACCTTTCCCTCCGCGCGGATTGACATGGTGATAGACGATGTATTTGAAGACATTTGCGTCGGTCATCCGAGCATCGATTACCTGATTCTGCACAAGCGTGACACCTCCGGCATGACCTGGTTCCAAAAAACGGTAATGGGTTTCAAGTTCATCGCGAAGATCCGGAAACAAAAATACGACTTGGTGATCGACCTGCACGGCGGGCCCCGCAGTGCGCCGCTGGCCTGGCTTTCCGGGGCGCGGTACCGGGTGGGATACCGGTTGCGCCTGCGCAGCAAGCTTTTTTACAACATCCCCATTCCGCTGGCCGATCCGGCCTCGCACACATCCGATGTTCTGCTGAACGCCGTTCGGGCGGTGGGTTGCGTGATACCGGAGGAGAAAAAACTCTTTCTTGGCTACCGCCCGGAGGACAAGGAATTCGTCACCGGATTCTTGCGCAAATTCGGCGTATCGGAAAAAGACCGTCTGGTGATGATGCACCCTGGCGCGCGGGTGGACATCAAGCGGCTCCCGGCTGAAAAAATGGGTCAACTGGCGCGGTGGATGGCCGACGAGCTGGGGGTAAAAGTGATTTACGCGGGGAATAACGCCGATATCGCGGAGATCGCCAGCATCGTTTCTTACAGCGGCAAACGGGGGCTTATCGCTACCAACCTCAAGTTGGGGCATCTCTCCGCGCTGATTGCTTCATGCGACCTTTTTGTGGGCAACGATTCGGGGCCGATGCACATGGCCGCCGCGCTCGGCGTGCCGGTTGTTTCCTTCTTCGGGCCAAGCGATCCCGCCATATGGGGGCCGATTGTCGAAAAGGCCAAGGTAATACGCAATGCGCCGTTGATGGAATGTCAGCCATGCGACCAGAAGGCATGCCCCAACATCGGCATCCACTGCATGACCAAGATCAAGCTGGCCGAAGCAAAACGGGCTGTCATCAACATCCTTACGCACCGCTCGGCACAGCGTGTCTGATCCCTCTCCGGCGTTCAGCCACGCCCGTTGCGGCGTTTCAATCGCCACGCGTTCCTATAACGGCCGCGAGTTGTTGGAGGAATGCCTGCCTTCGCTTTTGGCCGCCGCCGCCTTTCACGGGCATCCGGATAACGAGGTGTGCGTTTCGGACGATGGCTCCGACGACGGCACGGCGGAAATGATGCGGACCAAATTCCCGCAGGTTCGCTTTTTCCGGCTGGAGCAGCGCAGCGGCAGCCCGATAGCCAGCAACACCGTCGTCGCCCAATGCAAGAATGAAATCATCATTTTTATGGATAATGACGTGAAGGTGGAAAAGGATTTCATCGCGCCCGCCCTGCCCCATTTCGACGATCCGTCGGTTTTCGCGGTGGCCATGCGCGCACACCGTTTTGATAAAACCACGTTTCAAAGCGGGGGTCAAGTGGGACGGTTTTCGCGCGGATTCATCCGCGCGTGGGAAAATTACGACGTGCCGGAAGATAAACGGGCGGCGGCCGGAACTCTGTATTCCCTGTATGGCGTGACCGCGCATGTTGCGTTCCGCAAATCGATGTTCATGCAAATGGGAGGGTTCGATCCGCTCTATTCCCCCTATATCTGGGAGGATACCGACTTGGGGTACCGTGCATGGAAACGGGGGTGGAAAACAGTTTACGAACCGCGCTGTCTCGTATACCACAAGGTGCATGGCACCGCTAAAAAGCTTCCCCCCAGCTCGCGGATGCTTTATGTCAGCCAGCGCAACCGGCTTATTTTTCACTGGAAGCTGATCGCCGACGGAGACCTGCTCTTCCGCCACTTTTTCTTCCTTTTCTGGCGCACACTTATTGCTTTGATTACCTTTAAAAAAATATTCCTGTTTGCATTGGTGGAGGCGTTACAATCGTTGCCAGCCATTCGCGCCTACCGGCGGGCCGATAAGCAACATTGGGTTTTGCGTGACGGCGACATACTGGCGAAGCCGCTGGAAACATTGAAGAAATTGGGAGAGAAAAGATGAAGATTTTTATCGATACAGCGGACATAAAAGAAATACAGGAGGCCAACCGCATCGGCATTCTGGACGGCGTCACCACCAATCCGTCACTCATAGCCAAAACCGGCAGAGATTTCAACAGTGTGGCGAAAGAAATTCTCACCGAAGTCAAAGGCCCTGTGAGCCTGGAGGTCATCTCGCTGGATACCGAAGGCATGTTGAAGGAAGCCCGCGTACTGGCCAAACTGGGTGAGAATGTAGTGGTGAAACTTCCGATGACCGTCGACGGCCTGAAGGCGTGCAAAGCCCTCACCGCCGAGGGGATCAAAACAAACGTCACCCTTATCTTTTCCCCCAGCCAGGCGCTTTTGGCCGCCAAGGCCGGAGCCACCTACGTTTCCCCTTTTGTCGGCCGCCTCGATGACATCTCCGAAGACGGCATGGTGCTGGTGGAACAGATCGTCCAAATATACGGAAACTACGGTTATCAATCCGAGGTGATAGTCGCTTCGATCCGCAATCCGATGCACTTTGTGAAAGCCTGCCTGATGGGAGCGGATGTTTCAACCATTCCGTTCAGCGTCATCCAACAGCTTTCGAAGCATCCGCTCACCGATGTGGGTATCGAG
>JAKAGL010000268.1 GCA_021815535.1 bacterium | reverse complement strand
TTATTGCGCCAATCCACCGACGGATGCTAGTATTTATCCTCCAACAATCCGGAGCGGATGAACTCTTGGATTTAGGTGCGTATTGACGGTGTACATTAACACCGCGTAACAGCTTTTGGGAAACCTAGGGAAAGCGTTAATACTGGCTAAAGGAAGTGGGTATAGTTATGACAGAAAAAATCGAATCAATCATTAAGAGCATACGTATCGACAACGAAACAGACACAGCTCGTGCGCTTGATGCGGCAGCCAAACTAACCGATTTGCAAGACGCTGATAAAACAGAACTTGCAGCCGGGCTTTCGGTGCTTTTTTACCATGATTTGCATGGCAAAACAGGCCTTATGCGGCTGGCCAACCAGGCTGAAGAGGTAATTGGCTCTCTTGGCACCGCGATTATCCCGTTTCTCATCGACGGGGCGATCCATGCCGACTCGGAATCGGCCGCTCATTTTGGCCGTGCGATCGCCCGGAATAAGGCGGCGGCCGTGAAACCGGTTCTGGAGGCCATCAACCAACACCGTGGCGACGATTACACCATGATGACGCTTATCGGAACCATCTCCTACTTCAAGGATCCGGCCGCCTTGGAAGGGATGCCGGAAATTCTGGTGGCTTCAAAAGCAAAAAACGAGCGCCTGCGCGCCGAAGCGCTTTACGCCGTTGGCCGCCTTGTCCGCAACCTCGGTTCAGACCAGTTCGATGGCGCCTTGCGGCTCAAGATGTTCGATACCTGTTATGAAGCCTTGAAGGACAAACATTCGCTGGTGCGACGTAACGCAGTCACTTCGCTAGGGAAGATCGCCGAAAAAGGGATGCTGACCCCCGACCAGGAACAAAAGGTGCGGGACAAATTCAAGGGGTTCCTTGGCATGGACGGGAACAACAACTGGGATAACGCCTACATAGTCCGCCAACAGGCCCAGCAGTTCATGAAATTCCTGAAAGAGGACGACAAAGGCCAAAGCCGGTACCGTCAGACGTTCAGGATTATGGAGAAACGGGAACTCTGCCCCGATACTTACTATTACTCCATCGATGCTCCGCTGATCGCCCGCAAACTGGTGGCCGGACAGTTCATCATCATCCGCCCCAACGAGCACGGCGAGCGTATACCGCTCTCCATCGCCGGTTGGGATGCCGAAAAGGGAACCATCAACGTCATCATCATGTCGGCCGGACGCACCTCGCGCGAGATCAACATGATGAATGTAGGCGACCGTCTGGCCGACGTGGTCGGGCCGCTGGGCCAGCACAGCCATGTGAAAAAACATGACGGCGTGTGTGTGGTCATCGGGGGCGGCTACGGTACGGGCGCGGTGCTGCCAACCGCACGGGCGCTGAAAAAAGCGGGCAACAAGGTTTACGGCATCGTCGGCGCACGGAACGAGAAACTGCTCATTATGGAAGACGAGCTGAAGCAGGCGTGTGACGAGGTGCTGGTCACCACCAACGACGGCACCAAAGGGATACAGGGCTTTGTTACCCATGCCCTGGAAGCGATCATGAAAAGGGGCGAGAAAGTCTCCCATGTGCTCGCCATCGGCCCGGTGCCGATGATGATGGCCGTTGCGAACATGACCAAGCCTCTCGGAATCGAAACCTTTGTATCCCTCAACGCCATCATGGTGGATGGTACCGGCATGTGCGGCGCCTGCCGCGTGTCGGTGGGAGGCAAAACGAAGTTCGCCTGCTTCCACGGCCCTGATTTCAACGGGCACGAAGTGGACTTCGATCAGCTTATGAAGAGGCAAAAGATGTTCGTTGCAAAAGAAAAACAGGCCCTCGAAGCGATGGCGAAATAGGGAGACATAACCATGGCAGGATTAAATTCAAAAGAAAGAATGGCGATTCCGTTCGTTCACATGCCGCTGAACCCCGGCGAAAAGCGGATACACAACTTCGACGAGGTTCCCATCGGTTATACCGCCGAACAGGCGATGCAGGAAGCACGGCGCTGCATTCAGTGCAAAAAGCCTGGCTGCATCGGCGGGTGCCCGGTCGGCATCAACATCCCGGCCTTTTTGGAACTCATAGAAGAAGGCAAGTTCGGCGACGCGGCCAAAAAAATACGCGAAACCAACTTCCTCCCGGCCGCCTGCGGCCGCGTCTGCCCGCAGGACAAACAATGCCAAGCCGTCTGCATTGTCGGCAAGAAGAGCGATCCGGTCGGCATCGGCAACCTTGAGCGCTTTGCGGCCGACTGGGAACGGACACATGGCACCTTTACGGCGCCGGTTATCCCTGCATCCACCGGCAAGCGGGTCGCGGTCATTGGTTCGGGTCCCGCCGGTCTCACGGCCGCCTATGAACTCCGCATACGCGGCCATGAAGTTGTGGTGTTTGAGGCTTTTCACCGCGGCGGCGGCGTTATGGTCTATGGTATTCCGCGCTTCCGGTTGCCGCTTGAAATCATCGACGAAGACATCAAGATGCTCGAGAACATGGGCGTGCAGTTTGTCTATGACATGATCATCGGCAACGTCCTTACGTTGGACGACCTTTTGATAAACGAAAAGTTCGACGCGCTGTTCATCGGCACCGGCGCCGGTCTCCCCAAGATGCTCGGCATCCCCGGCGAAAACAGCAACGGCGTCTACAGCGCCAATGAATACCTCACCCGCATCTACCTGATGCAGGCCAGCCACTTCCCGCGCTTCACCACCCCCATCGAACAGGGAAAACGAGTGGGCGTTATCGGCGCGGGCAATACCGCGATGGATACGCTCCGCACCGCCAAACGGCTCGGCAGCGAAGTGACCTGTTATTACCGCCGCACCCGCGACGAGGCCCCGGCACGCACCGAGGAAATCGAGCACGCCGAGCAGGAGTTCCTCAACTGGAAGTGGCTGCACAACCCGGTCGAGATCATTGCAGATGCAAACAACAACGTGAAAGCCATCAAATGCGAAAAAATGAAGCTTTCCGAGCCCGATTCGTCCGGCCGCCGCAAACCGATCGGTACCGGCGAGTTCGTCATCGATGAAATCGACACGATTGTGTTCTCGCTCGGCTGCGACGTGAACCCGATCATTCCGGCCACCGACAAACATATCCGCATAAACAAATGGGGCATCGTGATGGTGGACAAAGACACCAACATGACCACCAAGGAAAAGGTTTTTGCCGGCGGCGACGTGGTCACCGGCGGCTCCACTGTCATTCTGGCGATGGGCCAGGCCAAAACCGCGGCCTTGAATATGCACAAGTATCTCGTGGGCGAGATCAAGTGGGACATCAGCAAGATATCCACCGATCCGAACGCCCCTGGCATTGTTTGGGAAGGCAAGAACAAGTAAGCCGTTACCGCGATTATC
>JAKAGL010000267.1 GCA_021815535.1 bacterium | reverse complement strand
CCGATCTAGTCCTTTCCTATCTCAACCCGCCTTGTCTTTGCAAGAACATCTCTCAAGTCAATATTCACGGTGGAACAGGCCCCGTCACACGTATAGTAGGAAAGAATAAGAATAAGTGGCTTGCCAAACATGTCCCTAAGGTTAAAGTGGATCCCATTCTGGTCCACAAGGGCCATCTCGCCATTAAGTTTTGTTCCCAAATACTTATCTTCGTTTATTTTAAGGGTCGCAAGGTCGATGGCGGATTCCGAATCGCGGCCATATCCTGCGAACGCCGTACCGCCCATATATGCGACAAAGAGGATTACGATCAAGGCCGCGCGCGCGAATAGTTCGTAGCGCCCTTCCACCATTTCGGTTACCAGAAATATATCTGTGATATGACGAAGAACCAGACTACATCCACAAAATGCCAATACACCCCGGCGCATTTCACAAAATCAACATTCATGTTCCCCTTTAGCGCCGGAAGCAGGACGGCAAGGAACATACATAGCCCGATAAAAACATGAGCGGCATGGAAACCGGTAATGGAATAGAACGCCGAGCCGAAAATATTTGCAGAGGGAGTGAATTTTTCGGCGATGAGATGACCATACTCGAAGGATGTCATTCCAAGGAACAACATGCCAAGCAGCATGGTAACTCCAAGCATGGACTTGAATCCATCTGTATCCCCCTTTTCCAGCTTCCCTTCCGCGATGTGGTATGTGACGCTCGACGACACCAGCACGATGGTCATTATTATCGGGGTGGTAATGGCAAGGTTTGGCGTTCCATCCGGCGGCCACGATGAAGCCAGAAGCCGGACAACCCAATAGCTTACAAACAGGCCAAGAAAGATGAGCGCCTCTGAAATTATAAAAATGGGCAGCGCCAGTTGGGAATAACCGAATTGCCCTTCTTTCTGGGTAACGCCCTCCTGCACCCATATTGCGATGCCAGATAGCAAAACAGGCACCCCGACTCCTAAAAATCCGATGGCCACCCCCGGCTTTTGGTATTGGAAATAGCTGGCGAATGGTAACGGCAGCACAAGCAAACATCCCATCGCCACCAATAGGGGCGCTGGACTGGTTTCCCAGTGTTCTCCCGTTGTTGCATGAGCGCTCATACCAAATCCTCCCCAATCTAATATTTAAATACGGCCCTTTAAATACCTCTTTCGTGTCAGTAGAAATAAATGGCGGCCGTGTGGCCGCAGATGCCGGATATTTTTTTGAAATAATTGAACGATACGCCTATGACTTTGGCAATTATGCCGATAGTGCGGAATCCGGAAAGATCGGAAACAGGATGGAAGATCAGCCGCATTATGTGTTCCCCTGTTTTAACAGCCCCAACACTTCTTGCTTCAGCGCTTTACTTCTGCCGTCAAAAATCTTATACCATTGAACCGAAATGTCAAGGTAACAAATCGTTTTCCATCAGCCCTCCTCCTCAAGCAAGGCGGCGGACGCGTTCGACGGTAAAGCTTTGTGCGCCAAAATCATCTTCCACAAGCCCGTAGAGAAGGAACGGTTTTCCGTATTCCAGCACATCGGCGTAGCGGCGGTAGGCATCCGGGAAAAAGACAGATTCCACCAGCCCCGTCTCGTCCTCGAAGGTGACGAACTTCATCGCCTCCCCTTTTTTTGTGCTTACGGTTTTTGAGGTGATCATGATGCCGGCGGCGGCGATACGGCGTCCCACATGCCGTTCCAGCGTGTCGGCCTTTTTCGGCGCAAACGGGCGCAACCGCTCCTGATAAAAAAGCATCGGGTGCGCCGCGCAGAGAAAACCGAGCGTGGAAAATTCCCCCCGTAGCCGCTCTACCGGCTCTTGCGGCGGAATGAATGGGGCCGGTATGTTCTCCATCCCGTCGAACAGTCCGGCGGCGACGGCACGGCGGGCCGTCCCTTTTTTTTCGCGCGCTAGACGCCACAACAGCGTTCCCCGTTGCCCCGGATTTTCCAAAAACGCATCGCATCCGCCGCAGGCTATGAGGGAACGCGCCTCCTCTTCATCGGGCCTTACGCGGGCAAGAAAATCGTCAAAGCTCCTGAAACGCCCCTCAATGCGCGCGGCGGCTATCCGATCAATCATGGCGTTGCCCAGGTTTTTCACGGAAAGAAATCCAACCCGTATTTCCCTCCTCCGCCCTTTCCACTTCACGGCGCTTTCGTTCACGTCCGGCGGCAGTATCACGCAGCCCATCCGCCGCGCCTCGGAGACGTAGGCGAATGCACCGTAGAATCCCCCCTGATTGCTGATGACCGCCGCCATGAATTCCGCCGGGTGGTGAACCTTCAGGTACGCGGCCTGAAACGACACGCGCGCGTAGCTGGCGCTGTGCGGCTTGCAAAAGGAATAACCGTCAAAACTCATCATCATCGCCCAGATGGATTCCACCTGCTCCGGCGTCACCCCGCGCTCCAACGCTCCGAAGTGGAATCGCTGGTAATAGTCCTTGATCCGGTATTCGCGGTCCTTTTTGGATAAAATCTTGCGCAAACCATCGGCTTCTGCGTGGGAGAAACCGGCCAGCGCCACAGCCACCTTTGAAACGTCCTCCTGATAGACCATCACTCCCAGCGTTTCATCCAACACTTCGGTCAAAAGCGGGTGGATCGGCGTCCACGGCGCCCCCTTGAGGCGGCTGATATATTCGCGGATGAACTCGTTGGCGGCGGGCCGGATAATGCTGCTGAGAATGACGAGATGTTCAAAATCCCCCACCGCGCATTTTTTCAGCAATTGGCGCATAGCGGGACTTTCGATATAGAAACAGCCCATCGTTTTTCCCGCCGCCACCGCCTGTTGCGTAGCGGGGTCGTCTTCCGGTTCCCACGCGCGTTCGTCAAACAGTTCGCCATTTTCACGGATGTTGGCTATCGCATCGCGTATCACCCCCAGGCTGCGGTTCCCCAATAAGTCTATCTTCACCAGCCCGGCCTCTTCGGTGGAATCCTTTTCCCACTGAACTACCGGTACGCCTTTGGTGGCCATTTCCACCGGTACATATTCGTCCAGCCGATGGGAGGTGATGACCACCCCGCCGGAATGTACCGACAGGTTGCGCGGCAACAGCACCAGCCGCGCAGCCATCCGTAAAATGGCGGGCCATGGCGCGGGGAGATTTTGATCCATCAGATTGTTGATGACCGACAGCTTCTCATCGGGGTCGATATCCAGCCCGAAATCGCTGAAGGCATGGGGCAGTTTTTTTGCCATCGCCCCTATCTCGGCGTCGGCCAGCCCAAACACCTTAGCCACCTCCCGCACCGCCATCCGCGGCTGGAAAAGGACGTGGTTGCAGACCATCGCCGCATGCCCCGCAAACTCCTC
>JAKAGL010000266.1 GCA_021815535.1 bacterium | reverse complement strand
CGAGATCTCCAAGATCATCAAGGTCATCGAAGAGATCGCATTCCAGACCAATCTGCTGGCCCTGAACGCGGCGGTGGAAGCGGCCCGCGCGGGCGAGCACGGCAAGGGATTTGCGGTTGTGGCTGAAGAGGTCCGCAATCTGGCCCAGCGTTCCGCCACCGCCTCAAAGGATACGGCGGCGCTTATCGAGAACGCCGTGCACAATACCGCAGCGGGGAGCACCATCGTGAGCAAGCTGTCCGCGGATTTGGGCCGGATCAGCGAGAGCATAACCAAGGTAAATGTACTGGTGGCGGAGATAACGTCCGCCAGCGGCGAACAATCAACCGGCATCAACCAGGTGACCCAGGCGGTGACGCAGATGGATCAGGTTACCCAGACCAACGCCGCTACCGCAGAGGAATCGGCCTCGGCCAGCGAGGAGCTCAACGCGCAGGCAGAAACCATGCATAGCGTGGTGGAAGACCTGGTGCGGCTGATCCGCGGCTCGGATGCAACGATCACGGTTTCCAATGCCCCGCGCAAAACGGCGCGCAAGGCGGAATCGCAGAAGAAACTGCCTCCCCGCGGCGCGCGGGCCTGATCTTTCCCGTTTGGCCGGGATGGGCCGTTGTGACGGCGGTTGTGGGGACGGGCTAGTGCTCGAGAGAGCCGAGGCCGTGTTTGCGGCGGTCCACCGGCGGTCTCAACGATGAGAGGTACTCGCGGAATTCGTTCCCCAGATCGCTGCGCCGCAGTGCATGTTCCACCGTAGCCTTGAGGAAACCGAGTTTATCGCCGGTATCGTACCGTATGCCGTAAAAATCATGCGCGTAAACCGGCGATTCCTTGCAAAGCATGTTCAGCCCTTCGGTGAGCTGTATCTCCCCTTTCTGGTCGCGTTCCACTTTTTCCAGCCAGTAGAATATCTCGGGGGTGAGAATGTAGCGCCCCAGCACGGCCAATTTGGAAGGAGCCTTTTCAAGCGGCGGTTTTTCCACAAGCCCTTTAACCAGCACGGTTTTCGGCGGGTGATCCCCGTTCTGCGGGTCGATGACGCCGTATTTTGAAATTTCCGAGTCCGCCACCTGTTGTACGCCGACAACGCTGGCGTTTGTTTGAAGGTGGGTTTCGATGAGTTGCATCAGTACCGGCTCGCGGTCAGAATACATGACATCGTCTCCCAGCAGCACGGCGAACGAATCATCGCCGATGATATCGCGTCCGCGCAGGATGGCGTGCCCCAATCCCAACGGTTCTTTCTGGCGTACGTACCAAAAGTCGCACAGGTCGGATATCTTCCTCACCTTTTCCAACTCGATCTTCTGGCCCCGTTTCTCCAAATGGTGTTCAAGCTCTAGCGAGCGGTCAAAATGGTCTTCGATGGCGTTTTTACCGCGCCCCGTGACCATGATGATTTCTTCGATGCCGGAGGCGATGGCCTCTTCAACGATATACTGGATGACCGGCTTGTCGACGAGGGTCAACATTTCCTTGGGCATGGCTTTGCTGGCGGGCAAAAAACGGGTTCCCATGCCCGCAACGGGCAAAATCGCTTTTTTGACTTTGTGAACCACCCTCAATCCCCCAAATAAACTTACGGCGTTATTCTAACAGCTTTTTCACAATACCCGGTTAGTGTCTTTGACGGCATATTTAACACTAAAGAAGTATTGCTCGGCAACATGACATTTTTCCGGCAGTGATGAACAGTAGTTCATTCACGGTTGGCAAAGAGGATAATCAGCCATACGGAAGGGGAGGCCCCTTTCCGTATAGCGGCTCGTTTGGATTTGGGGCGGTTAAGCGTCCGGTATCAGGCCGTGGCGTTGACGTTGCCGCCTTTGGTGTCGGCTTTCCGCGATTCGCTTGCTTCGCGGCCTTTGTCGTTATCACCATCGGTGTCACCACCCACTTGGGCGGCCTTGGTCTGGCTGTTTTGTGAAGCCACAATCATCTGCTTTACACTGGCCCCGGCGTCGTTTCCTTGTACTTTCATAATGCCTCCAAAATAGCGGTAAATTTAGGTGATATACTCCGTTTCATATATCGGATTAACCGGCAAAAACTTGAGGGAAAATAAAAAACAGCGGCAATAGCCTGCATTATCAGATGGTTACGGTTTGAGGGCTAACCGATTTTGGCCGTTTTTATACGGCCGCCCCACCTGTTATAAATGGTTAAGGCTGCCGTTCAGGGCTTTTCTGGTAATGCCCGCCGCGGCAATGTGTTAAGATACGAAATTCATTTATGGAAAACATCAGGAATTTCTCGATCATCGCCCACGTCGACCACGGAAAGTCGACATTGGCCGACCGCATCCTTGATACGTGCGGCGCCATCACCGCGCGCGAGAAGAAAGACCAGCTCCTCGACAACATGGAGTTGGAGCGCGAGCGGGGGATTACCATCAAGGCCCAGACCGTCCGGCTCAATTACAAGTCGGACGACGGCAAGGAATACATCTTCAACCTCATCGATACGCCGGGGCACGTCGACTTCTCCTATGAAGTTTCGCGCAGCCTCAAGGCGTGCGAAGGGGTGTTGCTGCTGATTGACGCATCGCAGGGGATCGAGGCGCAAACGCTGGCGAACCTGCATCTTGCCACGGAACACAATCTGGTGGTAATCCCGGTCATCAATAAGATAGACCTGCCCAACGCCGATCTGGACATGGTGAAACACCAGCTTGAGGACATTCTCTGCATCGACGCGGAGGAGGCGATACTCACCTCAGGCAAATCTGGCATCGGCGTCAAGGAACTTCTGGAAGCGGTGGTCAAGAGGATACCGCCGCCGAAGGGGGATCCCGCCGCGCCGCTGAAGGCGCTGGTGCTGGACAGCTGGTACGACAGTTACCGCGGTGTGGTGGTGCTGGCCCGCATATTCGAGGGAACGCTTACCCCCGCCATGAAAATAAGGTTCATGGGAACCGGCACCGAATACCCGATGACGCAGATGGGAATATTCGCCCCATTCGCGCGCGAGGTGAGATCGGCCGGCCCCGGCGAGGTTGTCTTCCTCAACGCCAGCATCAAAACGGTTGCCGATACCAAGGTGGGAGATACCGTCACCGACGCCGCCAACCCCGCACCCGCGCCGCTGGAAGGGTTCAAAGAGGCGCGGCCGATGGTCTTCAGCGGCCTCTATCCGGTAGAGGGGGACAAATATGGCGCGTTGCGCGAGGCGCTGGAAAAACTGCACCTCAACGACGCGTCATTCGAGTTTTTGCCCGAAACATCCGCCGCGCTCGGCTTCGGCTTCCGCTGCGGCTTTCTCGGCCTCTTGCACATGGAGATCATTCAGGAGCGGCTGGAGCGGGAATTCAACATGAACCTCATCACCACATCCCCCACCGTGAG
>JAKAGL010000265.1 GCA_021815535.1 bacterium | reverse complement strand
CCGATCTCCACTACATCATCATGCAGAAGCGTGGCGGCGTGGATGTATTCCACCACGGTGGAATGGATGACCGCTTTGTCGCAACTTTCGGCGCCGCAGAGGTACGAGGAAAGAAGTACCAGCATCGGGCGCAACCGTTTGCCGCCGCCGTTGGTGAGATGATCGCTCACGAGAGGAATCATGGCCACATCGGACTGATAATGATGCCGGATGGCCTCTTCCACCGCCTTCAGGTCGGCTCCCAGCAGTCGCTGAATGTCTCCCATGGCCATTTTGCGCGGTACAACGGCCTTATGGTCTATCGGCAATGGTATCCCTCCTCCATGGTGCTTCCCGGTTGCAGTCTAATTGGTGTCTGGAGCTATTATCGTTTTCACCGGCTCCTATTGTCAAGGAGCCTCCCCCGGCGCCTGAACCGGGTCTTTTATCTCTTTTACCATAAAGCCGAACCGGGCGAAGTAATAGGTCATCACGGAACTCAGGTATTTCCGGTTAACCGAATAGAGTATTTCCTTCCCATTTCGGCGCGTTTTCACCACCCCCCCCTTCTTAAGCACAGCCAGATGATGGCTTACGGAGGGTTGCCGCATGGTGAAATGGGCGCAAAGAGCCGTCACGTTCATCTCCCGCTCCAGCAGAAGATCGATCATTTTCAACCGGTGAAAATCCGCCAACCCCTCGAAACAGGCGCGCAACCGCCCTTCCATCGCACCATGTTCTTTTCCCATCCCGCACCGATTATACCTCCAAGCACCATGAAAAAACAGAAATGGACAGCGGGGGTATCAACGCCGTTTCACATCGAGATGGTCTCGCAGGGCATCCCCCACCAAAGTCACCGCCAATGCCAACAACATGAGGCAAAACCCCGGAAAAACGGTGAGACGTGGGGCAATCAAAAGGAAAGCCCGTCCCTCGTTCAGCATTGAACCCCAACTAGGCGCAGGGGGCTGTACGCCAAGCCCCAGGAAACTCAGCCCCGCCTCCGCAACGATCACCGATGCCAAACCGAAAGCCGCCTCTACCAGAAGCGGCGCTGCGGCGTTTGGCAACAGGTGGCGCGTTAAAATACGCCATTTCCCCGCCCCCGCCGCCACCGCCGCCGTAACGTATTCCCGTTCGCGCAACGAAAGAATTTGTCCACGCGTCAGCCGCGCAAAACCGGCCCACCCCGTGAGGCAAAGGGCTATGAGCAGATTGCCGAATCCCGGCCCCAGCACCGCCATTACCGCAATCGCAAGCAGAATGCCGGGAAACGCCTGCGCCACATCGACAATACGCATCATCACCGTATCGGTCCGCCCGCCCCATGCCGCGGCAACACCGCCGATCATAATGCCGATCAATCCACTTATGACGATCACTGTAAAACCAGCGGCGAAGGAAACCTGCGCGCCATAAATAACGCGGCTCAGAATATCGCGGCCCAGAAGATCCAGCCCCATGGGATGGCTGGCGGTGGGAGCTTCAAGACTGCGCAACAGATCTTGCGCATACGGATTGTACGGAGCGATAAGCGGCGCGGCAGCGGCAACCAGCGCAAAAAAGACCAGTAGCGAAACTCCCATTTTCAACTTCATCACCGCTCCAACCGTATCCGGGGATCGAGCCATACGTAGAGAATATCCATGGCAAAATTGACGAACACATAACAGAGCGCGATATTCAGAACGCAACCCTGCACCAGGGGATAGTCACGTTTCTCAATCGCCTCGATCATCAACCGCCCCACCCCCGGCCACGAAAAGATAGTTTCGGTGATTACCGCGCCGGCGAGAAGCGCGCCAAGTTGCAGGCCCAACACCGTCACCACCGGCAACAAAGCGTTTCGGAGTGCGTGTTTGAGATAGACCATCAACTCCGAAAGGCCGCGCGCGCGCGCGGCGCGGATATACTCGTCCTCAGCGGCCTCCAGCACCGCGCTCCGCGTAAGCCGGAGCAGAATGGCCGCCATCCCCGCTCCCAGCGTCACCGCCGGGAGGATGATGCTGGCGGCGCCATCGCGCCCCGATACCGGCAGCCATGCCAGCTCGATAGCAAAAACAATAATCAACAACGGCCCCAGCCAAAATGCCGGCACCGCCGCGCCAATGAGGGATAAAAAGAGCGTGGCGTTATCCATTGCCCCCCCCCGCCGCGCCGCTGACAACACACCCAGCGGGATGGCAATCAGCGCCGACAACAGTAATGCCGCAAATGCCAATTCAACCGTTGCAGGCCAACGGGTAATGATCTCGGAAAATACCGGCCGCCGGGTGGCAATGCTTTCGCCGAGATCCCCGCTGGCCAGTCCGGCAAGATAGACGCCGTACTGGGAAAGAACGGGCCTATCAAGCCCCAGTTCATGCCGCAACGCCTCTTTCTCCGCCGCCATCGCCGTCTCCCCCAGCATCGTCTCGACCGGATCGCCGGGTATGAGGTGGATGACCAGAAAAACGGCGGTCACGACGCCCCATATTGTCGGCAGAAGCAACAGAAGCCGGGATATTATATGCCGCCTCATCTTACTTCCCTTTTTCCAGCCAGGCAGTTGCCAACGAATCGAGGCTTTCATCCGGATAGATGACAAAACCTTTCAGCCGCGTATCCATGGCAGCCACATTGCGTCCGGTCCATAGCGTCACAAACGGCAGATCTTCGGCCAGCAGCCGCTGGGCTTCATCATAGATGCGTTTGCGTTCCATTTCATCCGTAACGGTCCGCCCCTGATCCAATAGCCGGTCAAGAAGCGGGTTGGCATACCCGCCACGGTTAGCCCCCGCCGGTGGGACCGACGACGAGTGAAAGATAAAGTGCAGAATATCCGGGTCGGCGATGCCTACCCAAGTAAGCGAATACATCTGAAAGTTTCCACTCTTGATATCGCCAAAAAAGGCCCCCCATTCCATGCTTTTAATCTGTAGCGCAATGCCCACCCGCGCCAGATCCTCGGCGAACACCTCCGCCTGCGTCCGGCGCGTGGGATTTTTGGATGTCTTAAACGTAAACGTTAAGCGCGGACGGCCATTGCCGGGATCGGGATACCCCGCTTCGTCCAGCAGCCGCTTCGCTTTCTCGGCCGAATAGGGATAATCGGCCAGCCCCCCCGCGTGGAAGGGATTGGGCGGGGCAATAAGAGTATCGGTAGGATCAGCCAATCCCTTGAGAAGGCGCAATGCAATCGCGCCGCGGTCGATGGCGTGGGCTATGGCGCGGCGAACCAGGGGATTTTTAAGCGCGGGGTCGCGCATGTTAAATCCAAGATACGAGACATTGGCGCCGGGGGCATCCTTCACTACGAGGCCATCCTGAGCGGCCAGCCACGGCAGCACGGCGGGGGTGATCGGATTCATCACCAGATGTACGTTGTGCTTTTTCAGTTCCAACAACCGCACCGTTTCATCCGGCACGAT
>JAKAGL010000264.1 GCA_021815535.1 bacterium | reverse complement strand
TATTTTGGAAATAAGCGCCTCCACCGGCCCCAATGGTTCGACTCCCGGCGGAAAATGCGGCATTTCGCGGGCCAGCTTCAGCATCGCCGCCTTGAGACGCTCTTCGTTAATATCGTCGAACATGATGCCAATGAGCCGCGAAAACGGTGGATAGCCGGTATTCTTTCGCGCCATTATCTCATCGGCATAAAATGCCTGATAGTCGTGTTGCACCGCGTGCCGTATCGCATAGTGTCCGGTAGTACCACTGATGATTACTTCGCCCTCTTTTTCGCCGCGGCCGGTGCGCCCCGCCGCCTGCGTCACCAGGCCGAATGTGCGCTCGGCAGAGCGGAAATCGGGAAATGAAAGATAATCGTCAGCCGATACGATGGCGGTAAATGTAAGGTTGGCGAAGTCGTGGCCTTTCGCCGTCATTTGCGTTCCCACCAGAACTTCAGTTTCACCTTTCTCAAACCGCTCAAGAATGCCAAACGCTTTTTCCCTTGATGGGGCGGTATCCTGGTCCAGACGTTCAATAACCGCTTTCGGTATCATGCCGCGCAAGAATTCTTCCACCTTCTGCGTACCGGTTCCCCGGTAATTGAAAAGTTCCTCCGCCTTGCAGGCCGGGCAGACCTTCGGAACCGGTATTTGATACCCGCAGTAGTGGCACAACAGCTTCTTGCCATTACTGTGAAAAGTGAGCGATACCGAGCAGTTGGGACACCCAACGACCTCCTTGCAGACACGGCACTTCACCCGGCTGGCCGCCCCACGCCGGTTAATAAATACCAGCGATTGTTCCCCCCTGTTCTTGCGCTCCATGATCTTTTCGATAATGGCTGTCGGCAGCAGCTGTTCCCCTTTTTCATCCTCTTCTACAATATGGACTATTGGCATCGGACGATTGTCTATCCGCTGTGTGAGGCGGCAGAGAACATATTTGCCATTTTGGGCATTGTAATAACTCTCAAGCGAAGGGGTGGCAGAACCCAAAACCACCGCGGCACCGGTCAATCCTCCCAACACCACCGCAAGATCGCGCGCATTGTAGTGTGGCGATTCGGATTGTTTGTAGCTTCCGTCATGCTCTTCATCCACGACGACAAGGCGGAGGTTATGCAACGGCGCAAAAATTGCCGAACGCGCGCCGATTACTACACGCGCCCGCCCATCGCTGATTCTACGCCACTCTTCGCGCCTCCGCGCCGGAGTTAGGCCGCTGTGTAAAACCGCGATATCACCCGGAAACCGGGCGCGAAACCGCCGTACAAACTGGTAAGTGAGTGCGATCTCTGGAACTAATAATATCGTTCCGCCGCCGGCAGCCAAAGCTTTTTTACATAACGCAATATAGACCTCCGTCTTACCGCTGCCGGTCTTTCCTTCCAGTAAGGTGACTACCCCGTTCTTCGCATTTATATCTTTTGCGATCTTTTCTATCGCGGCATTTTGTTCGGCTGTGTACGTTGCGGGGTCTATGATTTTCTCCTGCTCCGCATTTTCATCGTTTTGACCGGTCAGTTCCGACCCGCTCAGGTAATACTCCTCACGCTTTTTCAGTAATCCGCTTTTCACCAGGCTTTTTGCGGCCTTGTGGAGTTCGGTTACGGTGATTCCGCATTTTGCCGCCAGTGTTTGCGCGCTAAGGTGCTCCTTAACGGCATCGAGTATTTTCTTTTTACCTTCACTAAGGCGGCCCGGTGGGACGCCTGTTTTTTCATACACCACCTTTTTTTTAAGTTCCTCACGCGGGCCGATGCCGCGGAACAGCTCACCGGGCGCGGCGATATAATAATCCGCGGCCCACAGCGCCAGTTTAATAAGGTGTGTATTGAATATCGGCGCAACGTCCAACACCGCCTTGATATTTTTTGTTTCTATATCGGTTTCGGCAAAGCCGATAAAAACGCCGACGTTCTCTCGATTGCGAAACGGCACAACTACCCGCACGCCCAGAACAAGTTTCGATTCATCTTCAGGATCGAATGAATACATGAATAGCCGGCGCAGCGGCACATAGACCGCAACCTGAGCGGCTTTTTTCTTTTTCGGCTGGGTCACTTACAAATACTTCTTTAGTACCGCAAGGGACGCCTTTACCCCGCCTGCGGGATTCATCACGTAAACTCCCTGCACCATGCCACGCAATGCATCCAGCGCCTCCACGGCAAGCTCCACGCCCAGTTCGGCCCCCCTGTCCCCCGCATCGGCCATTTGTTTCCTGATGTTTTCCGGCACGCTCATTCCTGGCACCTCATTATGCAAGAACTCGGCCATGCGCGACGATGCCAGGGGGAGAATCCCGACCAACGTGGGGATGGTTATATCCCTGGTCATGTTTTTGAAGCGGATGAACATCTCGGTATCGAACACTGGTTGCGTGAAAATGAACTCCGCCCCCGCCGCTACCTTCTGCCGCAAACGGGATATTTCCTGATCAAGGTTGATCGCCACCGGATTCACCCCCACCCCTATGTGAATGGCAGTCGGCGCGCCTATTCTGTTACCAGCCACGTCGAGACCATGATTAAGATTGCTGATGATCTTCACCAAGCCAATGGCATCAACATCGTATACAGCGGTGGCATCGGGATAATTCCCCAATTTCGGCGGGTCACCGGTAACGGCCAAAATATCGCGCAACCCTATGGCATGCGCTCCTAAAATATCGGATTGAATCCCCAAAATATTCCGGTCGCGGCATGTATAGTGCAACACCGGTTCTATCCCAACCTTCTGTTGAAAGAGAAGCGCCAAAGACATCGGGCTCATCCGGGCGCTGGCGCGGGGTCCATCCGGTATGTTGCACGCGTCCACCCCGGCATCCTTAAGCTGCTTTGCCATATCGAGCACTTTTGACGGGTCGGCCCCTTTTGGCGGCAAGATTTCAACACAGGTGGCAAATTTGCCTTGCAATAATTTTTTCGCCAATGGGCTTTTCTCTGCAGTCGGCACAGCCGGAACCGCTTCTTCTTTTTTCGCTTCTTTTACCTCCACGGCAGGCCGGGCCGGAGCCAGCGCTTTTATGGCATGGTGCAAAGCGCGAATATGGGCGGGAGTGGTGCCGCAGCACCCGCCGATCACCTTTACACCGGAGCGGATGAACCGCTTTGCGTATGTCTCCAGATATTCAGGCGTAGTCATATAGATTAGCCGCCCTTCGTGCATCCGGGGATAACCGGCATTGGGCATGGCCGATACCGGCTTGTGCGTGACGGCAGCTATTTTCAACACCATATCAAGCATCGACGCATGACCAACAGAGCAGTTGACGCCAAGAACATCTATTGGCATTACATCCATCGCGGCGGCAACCTTTCCCACCGGCTCGCCAAGCGGAGTATGCCCGTCTTCCCCAAAAGTCATATGGGCGATAAGCGGAATATCGGCCTTGCGTGCGCGCACCGCGGC
>JAKAGL010000263.1 GCA_021815535.1 bacterium | reverse complement strand
GCCTTTTGGCCGCCGACGAACACGTTGCCGGAAAGGATGAACGATTGCGCCCGCGCGCGGGTGGGGGCAAGACCCCGCTCCACCAACAGCAGGTCGAGCCGTTTTTTGTTCGATGCCATGCCGCTTATTAAACCATTTTCGAGGATGTCATTCCCGCGAAACTTGTCCCCGCGAAGGCGGGAAGCGGAAAAAACGCAACCGCTGGCGGGTGTTCCGCGTTTTTCACGCGGCCGAAACGAAGGGCCGGTCCCGAGTTATCCCTTGAGTTAAAGAAAAAACCCTTGAGGAATTATTTACGCAGGGGGCCGGAGCTTTTCTTTTTATCGAAGATGAATTTTTCAAGGTCGTTGGGCACCTTGAACAGTTCCAGCGCCTGTAGTGCGATCCCTTTGGCATCCAGCCCGTAACGGCGGCGCGCGCTTTCCTGCGTGCTGTGCTCGACGAAGCGGTCCGGTATGCCCAGCGCCGATCCCGCGATGGCGCCCAGCCCCTCTTTGCGGAGTTCCTCGAACACCGCGCTGCCGAAGCCCCCGGCCAGCGCGTTCTCCTCCACGGTGAGGATGTGTCCGCACCGCTTGGCCCACGCCCCGATAAGCGCGGTGTCAACCGGCTTCGCATAGCGGGCGTTTATCACCGCCACCGAAATGCCGTCCTTCGCCAGTATTTTGGCCGCTTCCACCGCTTCGTGCACCATGTTGCCGATGGCGCAGATGAGCAGGTCGTTCCCCTCCTGCAGCAGTTCGGCCTTGCCGATGCCGATTTCGTGGAGCTTTTGGTCCAGCGGCACGCCCAGCGCGTTGCCGCGCGGGTAACGCAACGCCACCGGCCCGTTGTGGTTCGCGGCGGTGTAAAGCATGTGGCGCAGTTCGTTTTCATCCTTGGGGGCCATCACCACCATGTTCGGCACGATCCGCATGAAGGAGAGGTCGAACGCTCCCTGATGGGTGGAGCCATCGTCCCCCACGATGCCGCCGCGGTCCAGCGCAAAGACGACCGGCAGGTTCATGTTGCACACGTCGTGTATCACCTCGTCGTAGGCGCGCTGCATAAAGGTGGAGTAAACCGCCACGACGGGGCGGTATCCCTCGGCCGCCAGTGCGCCGGCGAAGGTGACGGCATGCTGTTCCGCGATTCCCACGTCGAATGAGCGTTCTGGGAATTTCTGCATGAATTCCACCATGCCGGTGCCGTCCGGCATCGCGGCGGTGATCCCGATCAGTTTCGGCATCATATCGCCCAGTTCCACCATGGCCTTGCCGAAAACGGCGGTATAGGTGAGGGCGGGGGGGGCGGTCTTTTTGCCGGTGGCCACCACAAACGGGGAGGTGCCGTGAAACGGCCCCGATTTTTCCTCGGCGGGCACATACCCTTTCCCCTTGCGGGTCACCACGTGGATGAGCCGCGGCCCTTCCAGTTTTTTTACACCCTTAAGGGTTTCCAGAAGGAACGGCAGGTTGTGGCCGTCTATCGGCCCGAAGTATTTGAAGCCGAGGTCTTCGAACAGCCGGCCGGGGGCCAGCACGTTTTTTACGATCGATTTCAGGCCTTCTTCCACCGAGTGGGCCAGCAACTGCATTTTTGGGCCAACACGCGGAATTTTTTCCAGCAGGCCGTCCACGTCCTTCACCATGCGGTTGTATATGTCGCCGGTGATGATGCGGTTGAGGTGCTTGGAAAGCGCCCCCACGTTGGTCGATATTGACATTTCGTTGTCGTTGAGTATGACGATGAGGTTGGTTTTGTGCGCCCCGGCGTTGTTCAGCCCCTCGAAGGAGAGGCCGCTGGTCATGCTGCCGTCGCCGATCACCGCCACCACGTCGTGCGTGAGGCCGCTGAGATCGCGCGCGGTGGCAAAGCCCAGCGCCGCCGAGATGGAGGTGCCGGCATGGCCGGTGTCGAAGTGGTCGTAGACCGGGCTTTCGGCGCGGCGCGGAAAACCGGCGATGCCCCCTTCCTGCCGCAGCGTGTGGAATTTGTCGAACCGGCCGGTGAGCAGTTTGTGCGAGTAGCACTGGTGCCCCACATCCCACACGATCCTGTCGTGCGCGAAATCGAACACCCGATTGAGCGCGATGGTCAACTCCACCACCCCCAGATTGGATGAAAGGTGCCCGCCGGTGGCGGCCACTGTTTCGATGATCTTGTGCCGCAGTTCCCCCGCCAGTTCCGTCAGCTCCGCCTGCGAAAGGTTCTTCAGTTCGCCGGGGTTCTTCAGGTTCGGCAGTATGCGCAGGTTCATTTCTTCCTTGCGCCGATGTACGCGGCGAGGTCCTTGAGGAATTGCGTGTTCCCCTTAACCGGGGCCAGGGCCGCCACCGCCTCGTCGATCAGTTTAAGCCCGTATGCTTTCGATCCTTCCAGCCCCATCAGCTTGGGGTAGGTGGTCTTTTTCTTTTTCTCGTCGCCGCCAACGTTCTTGCCCATCTCTTTGGCGTTGCCCACGACATCGAGGATGTCGTCGAACACCTGGAAGGCGTGGCCGATCTTATTGCCGAAGGCCAGCAGGGCCGCGGCGGTGGCGTTGTCGGCCCCGCCCAGCAGGGCGCCGGTCTCGGCCGCGGCGGCTATCATCGTTCCGGTTTTGTGGCGGTGGATGTACTCCAGCGTTGTAAGGTCGGCATCCCTGTTTTCGTTTTCCATGTCGGCCTGCTGACCGCCGACGGTTCCCTCGGCCCCGACCGCTTTGGCTACCAGCCGCGCCACCCGCACCATCACGGCGGGATCAAGCTTCGCCCCCTGCGGCTGTTCCGCCGTCAGCTCGAAAGCCAGCGTCAGCAGCCCGTCGCCCGCGAGAATGGCGGTCGCCTCGCCGAATTTGATGTGGTTCGTCGGCATGCCGCGGCGCAGGTCGTCGTTATCCATCGCGGGGAGATCGTCGTGTATCAGCGTGTAGGTGTGAATGATCTCGAACGCCGCCGCGGTGGGGAGCGCCGCCGCGCGGTTTCCGCCGACGGCCTCGCACGCGGCGAGGCAGAGCACCGGCCGCAGCCGCTTACCCCCCGCGTTGACGGAATATTCCATCGATTCCATCAGCCGCGCTGGTACGCTGTTGTACCGCGCGTCGAAGATCCGTTTCAGTTCGCGTTCGGTCTCGGCGCGTAATTCTTCAAAATGGGAGTTCATCCTGACCCGCCTCTTCCGGTTCGTTCTCGTCCAGCGGTTGGGTTGTCAGGTTCCCCTTTTGGTCCTTCACCAGCTTTTCGATCTTCTTCTCGGCCTGCTCGAGATGCGTGTGGCATACGCGGGCCATCTTAATACCTTCCTCGAACGCTTTGAGCGATTTTTCCAGCTCGAGGTTGCCCCCTTCCAGCTCTTCCACAATCTGTTCGAGCCGTTCAAGCGCCTTTTCAAATTTGATTTTTTCTTCAGCCATTTTCCGATTATAGCCCAAAAGGAGG